>CAYVOE010000343.1:0-5849 GCA_964452795.1 uncultured Nitrospiraceae bacterium | reverse complement strand
CCGGCCTCGACGCCGACGGGTCCGTCTGGACGCCCATCCCCGTGTCGACCGCCTTCGACGGCGCCCGCGTGCTCAAGATTGCCGACGTGGACGGCGACTCCTTCCCCGACATCGTGGGCGCGTCGGAAGAAGCCGGCCTGATGTGGTGGAGAAACGACGACGGCGACGCCACCGTCTGGAGCCCCCAGCCCATCTCCGACGCCCTGGCGGCGTTTGATATCGACGTCGGCGACCTGGACGACGACGGCGATCTCGACATCCTTTCCGCCGACAGCGTCGCGGGCGTCGTAACCTGGTGGGAGAACACCCAGGGCGACGGCTCCCAGTGGACCGGTCACGACATCGACGACGACTTTCCCAGCGCCTCCGCCGTGCATCTCAGCGACCTGGACGGGAACGGCACCCTCGACGTCATCGCCGGCCGCGCGGTACGGGTCGGCGCCCAGGTGATGGGGACGGTGGTATGGTGGGAGAACGACCTCGACTCCGTGCCCGGCACCGTCGTCCTGACTCCGTACACGTTGGATGCCGAAGCCGGGGGCGTGGCCCATATTGCCTCGGGCGACGTGGACGACGACCTCGACCTCGATATCGTTTCGGCCTCCGACGACGGTTTCGCGGCGCCGGCGTCCGACCTTGCGTGGTACATCAACCGGACGGCCGCATCCGCCCCGCGGATCCTGACGGCGGAAGCCGTGGACCCCACCCACGTGCGTCTCCGCTTCACCGAGGCCATGACCGACAACGCCGCCCTCACCGCCATCGGAAGCTACTCCTTCAGCGACGGGCTTCAGATCCAGGAAGTCACCCTTCCCGTGGTTGGCGACACGAGCCTGATTGAAATCCGCACCGACGAGATGCTCCAGGGCCACGTGTATACGGCGACCGTCGCCACCAGCGGCGGGCCCACGAGCTCCGCCGGCATTCCGTTCACGGCCGGGGAGAATACCGCCGTTTTCGACGGCCTCGGCGAGGCCCCGGAGATTACCGTGCTCGGGAGCAACCCCTTCACCATTCGGCGGGGAGTGGCGTACAACGATCCCGGCGCCACCGCCGTCGATAATGTGGACGGCGACCTCACGGCGGAGATCGAGGTTACCAGCGATGTGGACACGAGCCGGATCGGCGTCTACACCGTGACCTATACCGTGAGCGACGCCGCCGGAAACACGGCCGTCGCCACGCGAACGGTCCGGGTGGGAGGGGGCGACGTCAACGGCGACGACCTGGTGAATGCCGTGGATATCCAGCTCATCATCAACGGCGTGCTCGGCTTCGACATCGAGCCGTATACGGAAGCCGCCGACCTCAACGGCGACGGTCTCCTGAACGCCGTGGACGTGCAACTGATCATCAACGCCGTCCTGGGCCTCTGACCGGCGGCATCACAGGACCTTTCGAGTCGAACCAGGTTGGACGTGCAGTCGGGCGCATTACCCGAGGCCGTCCAACCTTTTTCATGGGATCGTTAGTGCCGCGATTGCTCCAGGACGCGGCGCAATTCCCCGGCCGAAGGAAGGGTTTCCTCTTCCTTCGCAAAGTACCCGTCGATCCAGTTGAGCACCGTCCGGATCACGTCCATGCGCCACCGGTCCACGGGACGCGCCAACTCGTCCCGCAGGTACTGGACGTCCCGCAGCAGGGATTTCCGCTTCTCCCCGTCAAGGGCCGAGAAGTCCGCTTCCTCGACGAGGCGCTCCATGAGGGACGGCACTTCCGCAAGCCGATCCTCGTATTCCCCCATGGCCGGCGGGAAACGGAGGTTGAACTCGAAGAAGTTCTCGACCAGGTCGATCCCGTCGGCCGTGATCCGGATCCCCGAAAACATGGGGGGATTGTAGTCGGTCATCAGCTCGACCAGTCCCCGATCGTACAGGTAGAAGGTGTTCGGCTGAAGGTCCTCCCGTGCCACGCATCCTTCCCGCTGCAACTGCTCAGGCGTCAGCATCTCCAAGGGGTCGGTGAGGTAGTGCTCGTACAGGAGCAGCAGCAGCCGCCGCCGCACCAATTTCGGATGTTCCCGTCTCATGCCGCGATTATACCCGAAACGCCATTCCCGTCGAGGGGGAATGGATGACGGGTGAAGCATGTGTTAACCTCAGAGTACACCCGAAACGAAACGCGACCGACCCATACACGCCCCGATACGGAAAGATCATGCACGGAGGAAAGCTCAGCATACTGGTCGTCGACACTTCGTCGGATATCAGCGAACAACTCAGGCGCCTGTTTCCCCCTCCTGAAGCGGAGGTGTTGCGCCAGCCCCGCGTGGGCGCGGTAATGGAGATGTTCGAGACCCGCACCTTCGACGTGCTGGTAATCGCGGGCTCCGCCTACAAGCGCGACGAGTCGTCCGGCGCGGACCTTCTCGAGATGGTTGCCGCCGAGAGTCCCGCCACCCAGGTCCTGTTCCTCGTCCGACCCGAAGACATCCGCATCGCCATCTCCGGGCTGCGCGCCGGCTCCTACCACTATACCCGGCTCCCCGTAAGCGACGAGGAACTGCGGCTCCTTGTCTTAACGGCGCTGGAACGCCGCCCGATCTATGCGGGCAATTCCATCCTGCGCCGTCGCCGCGGAGAAGATCGGCTCGACGAGCTCCTGGGCCAGGCGCCTGCCATGCAAGTGGCCTATGCCGAGATCCGGCAGGCCGCCGCCTCCGACATCCCCGTCCTCATCCTCGGCGAAACGGGGACCGGAAAGGACCTTGCCGCCCAGGCCATCCACCGGAACGGGCCGCGCTGCGAAGGTCCCTACATCCCCGTCCACCTCAGCGCGCTGCCCCCGGAACTGGTGGCAAGCGAGCTCTTCGGCCACGAACGGGGCGCCTTTACCGGAGCGCTCGAACGCCGCGAGGGCGTCTTCGAACGGGGCCACAAGGGCACGGTGTTCCTCGACGAGATCGGCACGGTCGACGAAAAAGTCCAACTGAGCCTCCTGCGACTCATCGAACAGAAGAAGTTCACCCGCCTGGGCGGACGCAAGACCCTTTCCACCGACGTACGCTTGGTAGCCGCCACCAACGAGAACCTCGCCGAAGCCGCCCGGGCCGGCACGTTCCGAGAAGACCTCTACTATCGGCTCGACGTGTTCCGCATCGTCATGCCCGCCCTGCGCGAACGGTCCGGCGACATACCCCTGCTCACGCAAACCTTCGTGCAACGGTACAGCGAGGCCTATCAGAAGAACATCCTCGACGTGAGCCAGGACTTCGTCGCCATCCTCGAAGGTTATTCCTGGCCCGGGAACGTGCGCGAACTCAAGAACGTGATCCAACGGGCCGTGCTGGTCTGCGCCGGCGAGTCCCTTCTGCCCGAGCACCTGCCACCGCGGTTTCAGAAGCACGCCGGAAACCGGCCGAAGATCACCTTCGACATCGGCACGCCCCTCGACGAGGTCGAGCGTCAGATGGTGCTCGGGGCCCTGACGACGGCCCGAAACAACCGCAAACGGGCCGCCGAACTCCTCGGAATCAGCCGCCGCGCCCTGTACAACAAGTTCCGAAAGCACGGCATCCCGTAGTGTTCCTCCCATCAAATCTGTGCACGATCGGTACACTCGTCCTGAAAAACACAGATTTCTTGATTCTGTACAACCTGCTGAAACGGCGTCGGTTCTGTCGGTTTTCCCGTTTTTGATGCGTGGGAAGCCGCTCCTTTCGCTCCGACCGAATGTACCGATCGTGCACAAGGTTCAAACCGATGGCGGAAACCGGTGTCCCGATCGTGCACACTTTCCGCCGATCCCCCTGAACCGGGTCCGGCCGTATGCAAGTGCAGCGGTGCTTGATCTTTTTGTAAGCCCTTTTATAGCAGTGCCTTGTGACCGCCTCGATCCAACCCGGCACGATCCTTGCCCTTAGACCTCTCCTGAGAACGGGGACAGATCCGGGAGACACCCGGCCGATTCCCAGTCCCGAGCGCGAGTGTGCGCTCCTGACAGTGTGGTGCATGCAGGCGAGTCCCGTACTGGTATTGTCCAATCAACTGAACGCGGCCCTATTCGAGGCGCTGTCGCGGAGAGGCTACGCCGCCGTGTTCCTTCGGGCCCCCGACCAGGCCCTGCAGCGTCTGCGCCAGGAGCCGTTCTCCGCGGTGGTGCTCGAGGCGGAGCCCGAGGGCATGGACATCCTGGAGCTGCTGCTTACGGTGCGGGACTTCGTCGGATCGGTGCCGGTTGTGGTGATCGGCGTCCCCAACGACGGCCCTCTGGCGCGGGCCCTTCGAATTCAGCAGGACACGTTGCTGCTGAATCGTTCGGTAGCCCAGGACCGGCTGGCCGGTGAAATCCACCGCATGATTCAGACCCATCGTGCCTCGCGACGGTGACCCCGTCGCGGTATCGGCGCGAAACCCAAGAGGTGAAATTACCTATGTTAATCCGATTCCGATGCAGCCGATGCGACGCCGTAGTCGACTCGGCGCACGTGCGCGAACTTGATCACAACCGGTGCCCCCGGTGCCGAAAACCCATGAGGCTTCGCTTGTGGGCGGCCATTCTTTGACCCGGACGGCGCCGGACGCGGCCGACGAAGCCGCTAAACAAGACAATGGCGCCATCCGGTTCCGGCACCCGACCGCGGAAGACGGTCACGCGGTGTGGTCGCTCGTGGGCGAGTCGCCGCCGCTGGAACGCAACTCCTGCTACGCCTACCTGCTGCTGTGCCGTGACTTTGCGGCAACCAGCCTCGTCGCCGAGCGCGACGGGGCGCTCGTGGGGTTTGTCATCGGCTACCGTCGACCGGCTCGGCCCGACACGCTCTTCGTGTGGCAGGTGGGCGTGGCGGAAAGCGCCCGGGGCTGCGGCCTCGGACGCGAGATGCTGTTGGAACTGCTGGCCCCCAACGCCGCCGACGGCGTGGGCCGGCTGGAAGCAAGCGTGGCGCCTTCCAACGAGGCGTCCCGCCGTTTGTTTGCCTCTCTGGCGCGAGACGTGGGCGCCCCCTGTCGCGAAGAGACCCTGTTCGCCCCGGACCTGTTTCCCGGCGGCCATGAGGAGGAAGTGCTGTTCCGCATCGGACCCTTCGCTCCCGATCGGGTCCGGGAGGCGCTCACCAGCGCGAAACTGCGGAAATCAAGGAGAGAAAACCCATGACGCTTACCCAAACTACCGGAACGGACGGCTCAGACGCAGGTCTGAAAACGTTCGAGCGGCTCGAGTCCAAGGTACGTGGCTACTGCCGCTCCTTTCCCACCGTGTTCACCCGGGCGGAGGGTGCCCTGCTCTTCGACGAGGCCGGACGGGAGTACATCGATCTCCTCAGCGGGGCCGGCTCGCTCAATTACGGCCACAACGATCCCGCCCTGCGTCGGGCGCTCATACAGTACCTCGAATCCGACGGCCTCGCCCACGGCCTCGACATGGCCACCGACGCCAAGCGCCGCTTTCTCGAGACCTTCGAGCAAGTGATCCTCAAGCCGCGGGAGTACGATTACCGCCTCCAGTTCACCGGGCCCACGGGCACCAACGCCGTCGAGGCCGCCCTCAAGATCGCCCGCAAGGTTACCCGCCGCACCGGCGTGGTCTCCTTCACCCACGGGTTCCACGGCGTGAGCCTCGGCTCTCTGGCGTGCACGGGAAATCGCCATTTCCGGGGAGGCGCGGGGGTGCCCCTGGCCGGCAACACCTTCATGCCCTACGACGGATACTTCGGTCCCGACATCAACACCCTTGACTACTTCGAGAAGTTCCTTACCGATCGAAGCAGCGGCCTGGACACGCCGGCCGCCGTCATCGTCGAGACGGTCCAGGGCGAGGGCGGCGTGAACGTGGCGCGGGCGAGCTGGCTCCGCGGCCTCCAGCGGATCTGCCGCAACCACGGCATCCTTCTGATCGTCGACGACATTCAA
>CAYVOE010000342.1:4460-5858 GCA_964452795.1 uncultured Nitrospiraceae bacterium | reverse complement strand
TCGCCTGCGGGTGCGGCCCGGCGAGAAGGTGCCGGTGGACGGCGTGGTGGAAGACGGTTCCAGCGCGGTGGACGAGTCCATGATCACGGGCGAGTCCATGCCGGTGGAGAAGCAGTCCGGAGACCGCGTCATCGGCGCCACGGTGAATACGACGGGCACCTTCGTCATGGAGGCGCAGCGCGTCGGCCGGGACACCCTCCTTTCGCAGATCGTGCGTATGGTGGGCGAGGCGCAGCGAAGCCGTGCGCCGATCCAGCGGCTGGCGGACCTGGTGGCGGCCTACTTCGTTCAGATCGTGCTGGTGGTGGCGGTCATCACGTTCGTGGTGTGGGCGATATGGGGACCTCCGCCGGCCATGGCGTACGCCCTGGTGAACGCCGTGGCGGTGCTGATCATCGCGTGTCCCTGCGCGCTGGGCCTGGCGACGCCCATGTCCATCATGGTGGGCACGGGCGAGGGCGCCCGAGCGGGCGTGCTGATTCGAGACGCGGAAGCCCTCGAGACGCTGGAAAAGGTGGACACGCTGGTCGTGGACAAGACGGGAACCCTGACGGAGGGCAAGCCGAAGCTGGTGGCGGTGGAATCGACGGACGGCACGGAGACCGACACGATGCTGCGGCTGGCGGCGGCCCTCGAGCGGGGCAGCGAGCACCCGCTGGCGGCGGCCATCGTGGACGGCGCGCGGGACCGGGGCGTGGAACCTCCGGCGGCCGAGGAGTTCGCCTCGATTACGGGCAAGGGCGTGCGGGGGCAGGCCGAGGGCCGTTCGGTGGCCCTGGGCAATCGCGCCTTGATGGAGGAGGTGGGCGTGGACCCGGCTCCGCTGGCCGACCGGGCGGAGCAACTGCGCGGCGAGGGTCAGACGGTGGTGTTCGTGGCCGTGGACGGTCGGGCGGTCGGGCTGCTGGGCGTGGCGGATCCCGTCAAGGGGTCGACGCCCGAAGCGGTCCGCCTGCTCCACGAGGAAGGCATCCGCATCGTGATGCTGACCGGCGACAACCGCACCACGGCCGAGGCGGTGGCCCGGCAACTGGGGATCGACGAGGTCGAGGCGGAGGTGTTGCCCGAGCGCAAGAGCGAGTTTGTTCGGCAGCTTCAGGAAGAGGGGCGGATCGTAGCGATGGCCGGCGACGGCATCAACGACGCCCCCGCCCTCGCCCAGGCGCAGGTCGGCATCGCCATGGGCACGGGCACGGACGTGGCCATGGAAAGCGCGGGGGTGACGCTGGTCAAAGGCGACCTGCGGGGCATCGCGAAGGCCCGGCGCCTCAGCCGCGCGGTGATGCGCAACATCCGCCAGAACCTGTTCTTCGCCTTCGTGTACAACGCCCTGGGCGTGCCCATCGCGGCGGGGGTCCTGTACCCCTTCGCGGGGATCCTGCTGAGCCCGATCTTCGC
>CAYVOE010000342.1:0-4450 GCA_964452795.1 uncultured Nitrospiraceae bacterium | reverse complement strand
GGCGATGAGCTTCAGCTCGGTGTCGGTCATCGCCAACGCACTGCGCCTGCGGGGCCTGCGGCTGTAGCGCGCCCTACGTGGCGGAAGCCGGCCCTCCCCCCTTCCCCAGGCCGGAAAAAATCTCAGAGGAGCGGGGACAGGAGGCGGGTCGCGGAATCGCGGAACCGCAGGAGGGGGTTGCGTTTCCGGTATTCCTCGACGGAGAACTCGGTGCAGTGTTCGAGGTCTTTTAGAAAGGTGTCTTCGAGCTCGCGGGCCAGGCGGTCGCTGTAGAGGACGGCGTTGAGCTCGTAGTTGATGCTGAAGCTGCGGATGTCGATGTTGGCGGAGCCGATGGAGCAGATGCGGGAGTCGATGCTGATGGTCTTGGCGTGCAGATACCCCTTCTGATACAGGAAGACGCGCACGCCGGCCTCGACAACGTCGATGATGTAGGTGTTTCCGGCCCATTCGGGGAGCCGGTCGCCGGAGGCGCGCGCGCTCAACATGACCCGCACGTCGATGCCCGAGAGGGCCGCCGCTTTGAGGGCGTCGGCGATGCCCGCGTCCAGGACGAAGTAGGGCGACTGGATGTAGACGTGGCTCTGGGCGTTCACGATCATGGTGGAATAGAGCTGGCGGATGGCGGCCCACTGGGAGTCGGGTCCGGAAGTCAGTAGCTGGAGCGGGACGCCGTCGGGGTCGGCCGGCTCCATCGCATCGGCAGGGAAATACTCCTCGGCAAAGAGGTTCTCTCCCGTGGCGTTGTACCAGTCCACCATGAATACGGATTGGAGCGCGGCGGCGCCGGGTCCAACGATGCGCACCTGGGTGTCGCGCCAGAAATCGAAGCCTTTCCCGCCGTCGAGGTGTTCCTGGCCGATGTTCATGCCGCCGACGTAGCCGATCCGGCCGTCGATGACGGTGAGCTTGCGGTGGTTGCGGTAGCTGATGGTGTGGACCTCATGGAGGGGCGACGCGGGCAGCATGCGGATCCCGGCCCGACGCATCTTGCGGATGTGAGACGTGCGCAGCAACGTGATGGACCCCACGGCGTCGAAGAGGAGCCGCACCGACACGCCTTCGCGGACCTTGGCGGCGAGGTGCTCCTGGAGCCGTTCCGTGAAGGCGTCGCCGCGCCAGATGAAGTATTGGAGATGAATGGAATGGCGGGCGTCGGCCATATCCTTCATGAGGCTCGGATAGAATTCGGTGGCGTTTTGCTGAATCCAGACGCGATTGCCGGTTGTCAGGATGGACTGGGAATTACGCTGGACAAGCATCATGAGCTTCCGGTGGCTGGGGCTCTCCTGCTCGAGGCGGGCGATCTCGGCATCCTGTCGGGAGAAGAGGGGTGCCAGCAGGGGGCGAGCGTCGTCCTCGATGATCTGCATGTGCAGGCGACGACGCTTGCTGAAGGCCTTGTGATCGCGGCCGAAGAGGATGTAGATGAGCAGACCCAGGCCGGGGGCGAGGAAGAAGACGAGCAGCCACGCCAGGGTGGACTGAGGGCGCCGGTTTTCGGAGATCAGGAACCCGCACATGGCGAGCATGCCGATGCCGAAACCGATGTAGAGGGCCGTGGAGAAATCGATCACGCGAAACCTCTTCCTGAGCGCCCGCGGCCGACAGACGTAAGAAAGCCCCTGCAAAGATGAGAGTCGGCGTGCGGTTGTAGTACGTTAACAACGCGACGACGGGAACGGCCGGTCGTCGCCCTCGTTTTTTCCTGCCCGGTCGTCTCGTTTCGGGAGACCGAGAGGCATTCATCGGGACCCTGTACCCGGCGCACATCGTCAATCGAAAACGCCCGATCCAAGGAGAGGCTCATGAGTCTGCCCGGACGGCCCCCGCAACGCGATCGCAGCTCCGCCCCCACAAGCCCCGCCCCGAAAGACCCCGACACATCCGGGGGGAACAAGGCATCCATGTCGAGAATGCCTCCGGGCCGATCCTGGCTGTGGTTCGCGCTCATCCTCTTCATCAACTTTCTGTTCGTGCGCCTGTTCATGCCGGATCCGGCGGCGCCGGTGGCGGTACCGTATACCTTATTCAAGGAGGAAGTAGCAAAGGGCAACGTGGAGGCCATCTTCAGCCGCGGGGAGATGATCAACGGCGAGTTCAAGGAAGCGGTGGAGATTCCGATCGATGCGGAGGCGAGAGGCGTGCCCGGCAACGAGGATGCGCCGGAGCGGACGCAGTCGGTGACGGCCTTCGAGACCATGCTTCCCTCGTTTGTGGACCCGGGGCTCGAGGCCTTCCTCATCGATCACGAGGTGGAGATCCGGGCGCGCCCGGTTCAGGACGAACGGAGCCCGTGGCTGACGCTTCTCTACAGCCTGGGGCCGGGGCTTCTGCTCATCGGTTTCTACATCTGGCTGTTTCGGCGGGCGGCTCAGCAGAGCAGCCTGGGCGGCGGGCTGATGGGGTTGGGCCGCAGCAAGGCGCGGCGCTACGATCCCGCCACGGACGGCGAACCGAAGGTGACCTTCGACGACGTGGCGGGCATCGACGAGGCCGAGAACGAGCTGGTCGAGATCGTGGACTTTCTCAAGGATCCGCCGAAGTACACCCGCCTGGGAGGCACGGCGCCCAAGGGCGTGCTGCTGGTCGGCGCGCCGGGGACGGGCAAGACGCTTCTGGCCAAGGCGGTGGCCGGGGAGGCGGGGGTGCCCTTCTTCTCAATGAGCGCTTCGGAGTTCGTCGAGATGGTCGTGGGCGTGGGCGCGGCGCGGGTGCGCGACCTGTTCCGACAGGCGCGGGAACAGGCCCCGGCGATCATCTTCATCGACGAGATCGACGCCATCGGCCGGGCCCGAGGACAATTCGCCATCGGCGGCGCGAGCGAGCAGGAGCAGACGCTGAACCAGATCCTGACGGAGATGGACGGGTTCTCGAGCCGCGAAGGGATCATCGTGCTGGCGGCGACCAACCAGCCCGAGGTGCTGGACAAGGCCCTGCTGCGGCCGGGCCGTTTCGATCGGCGGGTGATCGTGAACCTCCCCGACAAGGCGGGACGGGAGGCCATTCTGAAGGTCCACACGCGGGCGGTCCCGCTGGCGGCCGACGCCAGCCTGGAAGACCTGGCCGGGGCCACGCCCGGGTTTTCCGGGGCGGACCTGAGAAACCTGGTGAACGAGGCGGCGCTGCTGGCGGCGCGGCGCGGGCAGGACGAGGTGGGCCAGAAAGACTTCCTCGATGCCTTGGAGAAGATCGTGCTGGGGCCGGAGCGTCCGCTCCTGTTGAGTCCGGCGGACCGGGAACGCATCGCCTATCATGAGGCGGGCCACGCCATCCTGGGCCTGGTGGTGCCGGGGGCGGACCCGGTGCACCGTGTGACGATCGTGCCCCGGGGCCAGGCCCTCGGCGTGACGTATCAGCGTCCGGACAGCGACCGCTACAACTACCCCGAGGAATACCTCCGGGCGCGCATTACGGGGGCCCTGGGAGGTCGGGCGGCCGAGGAGGTGGTGTACGGCACCAAGACGACCGGGGCTGAAAACGATATCGAACAGGCCACCCGCCTCGCGCGCGAGATGGTGACGCGCTGGGGCATGAGCGACCGGCTGGGCCTCGTGCAGTTGGCGCCGCGGGAGAACCCTTACCTGAGCGGCGGCGGAGGGTACGGCGGCACGCGGCCCTTCAGCGAGGAGACGGCCCGGGTCATCGACTCGGAAGTGCACCGGATCATCGGCGAATGCCACGAGGAAGCCCGGCGCCTGCTACGAGAGCACCGGACGGAGCTCGACGCGCTGGCGCACGCGCTCATCGCCCGGGAGACCCTGGACGAGCACGAGATCCGGGAGGTCACGGGTCGGCCGCCGGCCCCGCCTCCGGAGGAGGGCAAGCAGCCGATCGCGGAAGTGAGCTGACAACGCCCGCTCCGCGCGACGGCTCTCCGGTGCTTATTTGGCGCGGCGTTTGACGGCGTATCCGTAGGGCACGGCCCAGGGCGGATCTTCCTCGAGGGCGGCGTAGGCCTTCAGCGCCCAATAGGGTTCGCGCAGCAGCTCGCGGCCGAGGAAGACCAGGTCGGCGTCGCCGCCGGTGATGATTTGGTTGGCCTGATGAGGGTCGGTGATGAGGCCGACCGCTCCCGTGGAAATCTGGGCCTCCTCGCGGATGCGCCGGGCGAAGGGGACCTGGTAGCCGGCGGCCAGGGGGATGCGCACCTGGGGCAGCATGCCTCCCGAGGAAACGTCGACGAGATCGACGCCGATCTCTCTGAGGCGGGCGGCGAGCTGGACGGACATGTCGACGTCCCAGCCGCCGTCGGCCCAGTCGGTGGCGGAAATGCGAATAAAGAGGGGAAGCTCGTCCGGCACGATCGCGCGCAGTCGGGTGGCGATCTGCAGGGGCAGGCGCATGCGGTTCTCGAGGCTGCCGCCGTAGAGGTCGGTGCGGCGGTTGCTCAGCGGCGAGAGGAACTCATGGAGCAGGTAGCCGTGGGCGGCGTGGATCTCGACGACCT
>CAYVOE010000341.1:0-5858 GCA_964452795.1 uncultured Nitrospiraceae bacterium | reverse complement strand
GAACTGGTGAACCGGCAGGGCGTGCATTACTTCGTGCTCTCCCTTTCCACGGATGCCTACCGCGCGACGGTCCAGCGCGACCTGTGGATCCGGGTTGTCACCATCGCGGTGGCCCTGGTGGCGGTGACGGGGCTGGGGATGGCGTGGCGGAACGCCGCCCGGACGGCCGCGCTCGAGATGAACCTGCTCCGTGCCGACGAGATGAACCGCCACCTCCAGGAGATGAACCTGGCCGCGGCGGGCCTCGCCCACGAGACCAAGAACCCCCTCAACATCATCCGCGGCCTCGCCCAGTTGATCGCGAAGCGCGAGGACGCGCCCGGCGACGTCCGCGAGACGTCGTGGCGCATCGCCGACGAGGTGGACCGCGTCACGGATCGGGTCAACCAATTCCTGGCCTATTCGCGCCCCGCCGAGGCCCGGCCCGAACCCACGGACCTGCGCCGCGTGGTCGACGACGTGGCCCGCGCCCTCGAGACCGACCGCGAAGACAAGGGCATCGAGTTCGAGCTGGTGGGGCCGGAGCTGCGGGTCGAGGCCGACGAGGCCCTCCTGCGCCAGATCGTGTTCAACCTGCTCCTCAACGCCATCCAGGCCCTGCCGGAAGGGGGGCGCGTGGCGGTGGTGATCCACGAAGAACCCGACGGGACCGTGCGCATGGAGGTGCGCGACAACGGACCCGGCGTGCCCGATTCGGTGCGCGAACACATCTTCCGTCCCTATTTCACCACTTCGAAAACGGGTACGGGGCTGGGGCTGGCGGTGGTGCAGCACGCCGTCCATGCCCATCACTGGGACATCGCCTGTCTGCCGGCCAACGGCGGCGGGGCCGTCTTTCGGCTGAGCCGGATACGGAAGGTCCCTTAGTTTGGTAGTCATCGGTTGATCGTCAGTGGTTTGCCATGAACGATGGAGAACGCTGAGAACATCGCATAGGAAAGAATCATGATCCAGTCCCAGGCATCATCGCGAGTGGAGGCAAAACAGACGGGCCGCATCCTGGTGGTCGACGACGACGCCAGCCAGCGCAGCCTGGTCGCGTCGTTCCTGTCGGGACAAGGCTTCTCGGTGGCCACGGCGGGCAGCGGCGAAGAAGCCCTGTCCTTGCTCGAGCGGGATGACTACGACCTGCTGATCTCGGACGTGCGCATGCCGGGTCTCTCGGGGCTCGACACCCTGCGCCGCCTGCGCCAGGACAACAACCCGTTGCCGGTCCTGCTGGTGACGGCCTACGCCGATATTCGCGACGCCGTGGGCGCCATGCGCGACGGCGCCGCCAACTACCTGCAGAAACCCATCGACTTTGAAGAGCTCCTCGAGTCCGTGCACCGCGCCATCGGCTCGTGGGAGCAATTGAAGATGCCCGCCATCGAGGGCCTCGAGCTGCCGGAAGGCGTGGTGGCGCAGAGTCCCGAGATGCGCCGTGTCCTGCAGGAGGTGGCCCTGGTGGCGCCGTCGGACAGCCGCGTCCTGATCACCGGCGAGAGCGGCGTGGGCAAGGAAGTCGTGGCCGATCTCATCCACTTCTGGAGCCCGCGGTCCCACGCGCCCTTCATTCGGGTGAACTGCGCCGCCATCCCCGAGAACCTCCTCGAGAGCGAGCTCTTCGGCCACGAGAAGGGCGCCTTTACAGGCGCCACGGCCCACCGCGTCGGCCGGTTCGAAGAGGCCGCGGGCGGCACCATCCTCCTCGACGAAGTGGCCGAGATGGCGCCCCAGCTCCAGGCCAAGCTGCTCCGCGTGGTGCAGGACGGGACCTTCCAGCGCATCGGATCGAACGCCACCCGGGCCGCCGACGTCCGCATCGTGGCCGCCACCAACCGCGACCTCGAGCGGGAGGTCGAAGCGGGTCGGTTCCGCGAAGACCTGTACTATCGGCTGAACGTGGTCGAGATCAACGTGCCGCCGCTGCGCGACCGCGCCGCCGACATCCCGGCCCTGGCCAATGCCTTCGCCGAGCACTTCCTCAAACGCCGGGCGCGTCTGTCGCCCGCGGTCATCGCGTGTCTGGAGCTCTACGAGTGGCCGGGCAACGTGCGGGAGTTGCGCAACGCCATCGAGCGAGCCACCCTCATGGCCCGGGGCGATCTCATCCTGCCGGAGCATCTGCCCCGGCGCGTGCAGGAGGCGGGAATCAGCGCGGAACGCGAAGTGGGCACCCCCGGCGGTCGCGGCAAGCGCATTGAAGACGTGGAACGCACGGTCATCCTGCAGACCCTGCGCGAGCACAACGGCAACCGGACGGAAGCCGCCCGAGCCCTGGGCATCAGCCGTCGCGCCTTGATCTACAAGCTGCGGCGCTATCGCGAACAGGGGTTCTCCATCGACGACGAGTGACGGTCCGCGACGGGCTCAACTGAACCGGACGTTCTCGTGGTCCAGGAGGCCGTGACGCGCGGCGCAGCGAACGAGCCGCCGAATGCTCTCCGCCTCGTCGCCTCCCAGGCGATAGCGCCACGCCGATTCGAGGCATTCCCGGGCGATCTCGACGGACACGCCGTGGCGTTCCGGCGCCTCCCGCACCATTTCTCCCTCCCGCTCCGAACCGGCCTGGGCGGCCCGGGCCAGGATGACCCGCAGTTCCGCGATGGACGCCCGGGGACCCGTCACCCACACGGCCAGGATCCAGGGCAACTCGGTGGCGGCGCTCCACATCCGGCCCAGGTCTTCAACATATGGCCACGCGCCTTCGTCTTGCAGACCTTCGTCCCCGAATACCGCCACCGCGTCGGCATCGTCCTCCCCCTGCACGAGGTCGGGAAGCGCGCCGTAGGCCTCGGCGAGCACCAGCCGGGCCCGGTCGGCGGCGCCCCGCGACTTCGACGCCACGGTCCGCACGTCCTGCGGAGGAACGCGGCACAGCAGGCGCTCGCACCGGGCCTCGCTCGACGCGCACACGGCCAGACCGGGCATGATCCGTCCCCCCGGATGGCGCAGGGCGTCGAGCGGCGGCAGCAAGGCGGCGGCGAAGACGCCCGAAACGAAGCGCTCGGCCAGGATGTCCGGCTCGCCCCGTTCCAGGCGGACCCGCGCCTCCCGGTCGAGCCCTTCGATCAAGGGCCGGGCGTATAGGCCGGGCGGCACCCCGACGACAAGGGCGTCGGAAGGGCCCGCAGGACGGGCGACGAGGCTTTCCCAATCGGTGGACACGCGCAACAATCCCCCTTACGGTTGATTCGACGTCGGGCGGCATTGTATCACGCGCGGCCGGGGTGGTAGTCTGCGCATTCCCGTGCGGCGCCCAGAGAACGGTCGCACGGGTCGGACCCTTTCGAGGAGGAACCATGACGGCCCTGAAAGACCGGCTGCGCCGCGTGAAATTCATCGTCTGCGACATCGACGGCGTCTTGACCGACGGGAGCATTCCCTTCGACGGCGAAGGCCGTCCCTTTCGGACCTTTCACGTCCGCGACGTCACCGCCATGACCCTGTGGCGCCTGGCGGGGGGCAAGTGCGCCATCATCTCCGGCCTGGGCAGCAAGGCGGTCGAAGCGGTGGCCAAAACGTGGAAGCTGACCGAGACTCACCTGTGGGTCCGCAACAAGCAGCGCGTGTGCATCGAGATGGCCAAGCGCCACGGATTCGCCCTCGAGGAGCTGGCCTTCCTCGGCGACGACCTCATCGACATGCGGGTGATGCGCGTTGTGGGGCTGGCGGTGGCCGTGAGCGACGCGGCCCCCGAGATCCGCGAGATCGCCCACCTGGTGACGGAAGCCCGAGGCGGACAGGGCGCCCTGCGCGAGCTGGTGATGCGGATCCTGGAAGCCCAGGGGCGTCTCGAAGAGGTCCTCGACCTCTACTGCAGCCGCGAAGACGTCATTCTCCAATGAAGGCGGCCGGCGAGGGACGGGAAAGGATGCGGGTATTCGGCCTGACGGGCGGCATCGGCAGCGGGAAATCGAAGGCCTCGGAACGGTTTCGGGAACTGGGCTTTCCCGTCATCGACGCGGACCGGGTGGGCCATGAGGTCATCGCGCCGGGGGGATCGGCCGAGGCCGCGGTGGTCGAGGCCTTCGGACCCGACATCCTCACGGAGGGTCGAATCGACCGCAAGAAGCTGGGAAGCCGCGTGTTCTCCAATCACGAGGAGCTCGAGCGGTTGAACGCCATCGTCCATCCCGCCATCAAGGAGGAGATCCGCCGGCGGCTCGACGACCTCGCCCAACGCGGCCACGCCGTCGCCCTCATCGACGCGGCCCTGCTGGCGGAAGGCGGGAACATCGCCGACGACCTCGACGGCCTCATCCTGATGCTGGCGGACGAAGAGACGCGTATCGAGCGCCTGGTCCGTCAACGGGGCCTATCGCGCGAGCAGGCGCTTCGGCGGATCGCCGCGCAGGTCCCGCCCGAGACCAAGATCCCCCTGGCCCGGTGGATCATCGAGAACAACGGCACCCTCGACGAGCTTCGAGCGAAAGTAGACGAATTGGCGAATGCGCTGCGCGAAGCGTAGGGTCGTCGCCTCCTTGCGGGGATTCGCGCCCGAGCCGGTCTCAATCGTAAAATGGCCCGGGTACACCTTGGGCCGACGACGGCGAACAGCCGCCGCAGAGGCATGACGCGATTTCTCTTGATAGGGCTCGACGGGGCGGAGCCCGGACTCGTGGAACCGTGGATGGACGCCGGCGTGTTGCCGAACCTGGCTCGCCTGCGCGATCGCGGCTCCTTCCTGCCCTGCGCCAGCACCACGCCTCCGGCCACGTTTCCGGCATGGACCACCTGCGTCACGGGGGTAAACCCCGGGCGCCACGGCATCGTCGATTTCACGGAGACCGTCACCGGGACCTACGGCATCCGCTTCACAAACGCCACGGACCGCCGGGCGCCCGCCTTGTGGGACGTGCTGTCGGCGGCGGGTCGGCGCGTGGGCGTGCTCGGCGTGCCGGCAACCTATCCGCCCAGCCGGGTCAACGGCTTCATGGTGAGCGGATTCGATTCGCCCGTGTGCACGGGGGTGGACCGGTCCTTCGTCTATCCCGAGTCGCTCTACCCGGAGGTCCGGGGCTGGCGGTTCGCCGATTTTCAGGAAGAACGCATCGGACGAGGCTGGCACGACCGCGCCCTGACGCGGCTCCTCGACAAGATCGCCGTGAAGGAGGAAATCGCGCTGCGGATGTACACCCGCGAGCCCTGGGACTTCTTCATGGTGGTCTTCGGGGAAAGCGACACGGTCAGCCACCATTTCTGGATGTTCCACGACCCGAAATCGCCCCGGCATCGACCGGGCCCGCACGACGCCATCCAGCGGGTGTACCGGCGCCTCGACGAGGTCGTGGGACGCCTCATGGAAGCGGCGGGTCCGGACGTGGTGGTGGGCGTGGTGTCGGACCACGGATTCGGGGGTGCCGGCACGGGGGTGGTCCATCTCAACAACTGGCTGGCCCGGGAGGGATATCTGCGCTTCGCGCCCGGCGGCGGCAGCCTGTGGAAGGCGCTGGCGCTGCGGGTCGTACCCGAGCGGTGGCGCGGACCCGTGTTCCGCCGGTTTCAGCGCCTGGCGACGCGCGCCGAAAGCCGGTCGCGCTTTGCCGGCATCGACTGGACGGCCACCCGGGCCTGGTCGGAGGAACTGAACTACTTCCCGTCGATCCGGGTCAACCTCGCGGGGCGCGAGCCGGCCTTTTGCGAAGCATTGTGCCGCCGCCTCGAGGCCTGGCCGCCGGCACGCAAGGCCTGGCGCCGCGACGAGCTCTACGACGGTCCCTACACGGAGCGGGCGCCCGACATTATTATCGAACTGGCCCTCGAAGACGGCTACTCCCACTCCTGCCTCCGCCGCCGCGGCCGCCCGCCTTTCCGCCGCCTTCACCCCGACGAGTACCCCGGCGGCAAGTAGCGCGGCATGAACGGCAACCACC
>CAYVOE010000340.1:0-5877 GCA_964452795.1 uncultured Nitrospiraceae bacterium | reverse complement strand
CGCAGCCGGACTACACCAACCCCACGTTCCTGAACGACAAGCGCGTGGCGCCGGGGGAAAGCGCGCCCCTGCGCAACGGCGACCGGCTGAGGCTGTCGAACGTCACCCTGCGCATCCGGATCGTGGACCTGTGACGGGCTACGCGGCATACGGGCGCACGGAACGGGGTACGCAACGGGCCGAGAACGAGGACCACATCCTCCTCGGCCGGTTCATCAAAAACCGCGGCGGACTGGCCCTGCGTTTTGCCGGCGACGACGATTTCCTGGCCCGCCACGGCCTGCTCTTCTCCGTGGCCGACGGCATCGGGGGCGAACGGGGCGGCGCGACCGCCAGCCGGATGGCCCTCGAAGCCCTGGACGCCCAGTTCTACAGCGCCACCAAGGATCCGGGGACGATGGACGCGCTGCGGGCGCCCCTCGAGGCGGCGGGAGACCGGGCCAACCGTACGCTGTTGAACGTGGGCGCCCACCGACCCGAGTGGGCCGGCATGGGCTGCGTCATCGCCGGCGTGTGCCTGGGGACCGCCGGGTGCCTGGTGTTCCACGCGGGCGACGTCCGGGTCTACCGTTTTCGGCACGGAGCGCTGAAGCCGCTGACCTCCGACGACTCGGTGGTGGGCATCGCCGTTCAAGCGGGATACATGAACGAGCGGGAGGCCGAGGCCTCGCCCATGCGCAACACGATTACGAATTGCGTCGGCGGCGCCTCCTTTCAGCTCCACCTGCGGGAAGAGCCGCCCCTGCGCGAAGGGGAAGCCCTCCTGATCTGTTCCGACGGCCTGCACGGGGCCCTCGAATACGAGCGCATCGAACAGACCATGACCGACCACGACGGCGCCGAGAACCGCGCGGATGCCCTCGTCGACGCCGCCCGGCGCGCCGGAACCGGCGACGACATCTCCGTGGTGGTCATCGACGCCGAAAGGTCCCAACCATAGGTGTCCGACGCCGTGCATCGTCGCATGCCATGGCTTTCCAGCCCGCCTTTCGATGGGTGTTCCTTCCGCCTTCGTGGTACCCTTGAAACGTCCTTCCTCGGGGGTACGGCTGACCGCGGAGGACCGACGGATTTCCGGACTATGAAGGCATGAACGGCGAAGACACGCAAGATCGGAACGGAAAGGAAGGGCCGGTTACGCAACGGTTCGACCCGGACGCTCCGTCCGAAGCCCGACCCACCACCCGCCTGCCCGAGCCGGCGGACGGCGAAGCCCCTGTGACGGCGCGGTTTCCCGAGGCGCCCGTGACGGACCGGTTCCCCGAGGCCCGGGCCACGGCGCGGCTGACGGAAGCGCGCGCGACGCGGCGCTTCGACGGACGCGGCGCGCCCCGGCCGGGTCTGACGCCGGGCGAACGGGTGGCCGATGCCTACCGCGTCGAGGAGGGGCCCCTTCGCGGCGCCACGGGCGAGGCCGAGGTGTACCGGGCGACGGAACTCGAGTCCGGCGACGCGGTGGCGCTGAAGTTCTACCACGAAGACGTGGCGCCCAAGGAGACGGTGCTCAAGAGCCTGCTGAAGGTTCACCATCCCCACGTGGTGACCCTGCGCGACTACGGCGTCTGGGGCGGGCGGTTCTTCGAGGTCATGGACTACTGCCGGGGCGGCAACCTGGCCGATCACATGCCGATTGAGGAGCCGGACCTGCGGGTCTTTCTCGAGAGCATCCTCCAGGGGCTCCAGTACCTCCACACCCGCGGCATCGTCCACCGCGACATCAAGCCCAACAACCTGCTGTTCCGCAAACCGGACCGGCAGGAGTTGGTCATCGGCGACTTCGGCGTAAGCTCGGTGCTCGAGGGCGGCGAGACGGTGCGCAAGACCCGCAGCGGGGCCTTCTTCACGCTGGACTACGCGGCGCCGGAACTGCTGGACGGCAAGGAGGTGGGGCCCAAGACCGACTACTACGCCCTGGGCATCACCCTGCTCCATTTGTTGACGGGCCGGTCGCCTTTCGCGGGCATGGACAAGAACACCATCCTCGGCTGCCATTTCCGGGGAAAGGTGCCGCGTCCGCGGGCGATCTCGAAGGAATTCGAGCAGCTCATCGAGGGACTTCTGCGGGTGTCGCCCCAGTCGCGGTGGGGATATGGCCAGGTCACGGCGTGGCTGCGCAACGAGATGGTGCTCACCGACGACGGCCTGCCCGACCGCGCCGAGATCGAGGTGGGCAAGAAGCTCCCCTACCGCAACCAGCCCGCCATCACCACGCCCCGGGAAATGGTGGTCCGGCTCGGCCGGTTCGACGCCGCCAAGGACCTTCAGCGCGGCTTCATCTCCCAGTGGCTGATGTATTTTGACGTGGCCCTGGCCGAACGGGTCGCCCAACTCGAGGAGGAGTTCGCCGACAACCCGGCCCTGGGCGTGTTCAAGCTGCGGTACCTGCTCGATCCGGCCCAGCCCCTCGAGGTGTGCGATCGCAAGGTCTACAACGTGGAGCAACTGGCCACGCTCCTGGCCACGGGGAGCGAGCGGGAACGGCGCGCCCTCGCGGACCTGCTGTTCTCCGGAGGCATCGGGGTGTGGCTGGCGGCGCTCCAGACCGACGCGGAGACGCGGCGGTTGGTGGCCCGGGTGGACGCCCTGGCGGAACGGCTGCGCGACCGGCCGTCGCTGGCGCTTTTCGCGTTGCTCTACACCCTCGATCCGCGGCGGCCCCTTATGTTCCCCGGGGGCGCGTCGATCCGGTGGCTCGACGAGATCGAAAGCATTCTGCCCCAGCATACCCGCGCCCTGCGCCACTACCTCTACACGGGTCACTTGTGCGAATGGCTCCGGGCCTGCTTCCCCGAACGGGTGGAAGATTTCCGCTTCGTCGAGGGCTGCATGCGCGAGTATGGGCGCAAGGACGAGGAACTGGGCCTGTTCTCCTTGCGCTGTCGCTACAACCCGAACCTGCCGCTGCCCATCGGCACGCGCGCCGTCGCGACGCCCCGGGAGCTGGCCGAGCGGGCCGGAAGCAGCCGCGCCTTCTTCGAAAACACGGCCTACCTCCTGTCCCGGGGCTGGCTGCGGGCGTGGCTGGTCCATACGGGGCGCCTGCGCGATCCGGCGCCTTTCGACGAGATCGTGCTCGATCCCGTGGCGTCGATCTACCGCAAGACGGAGGCGGTGCTGCACATCCTCGACCCGAACCTGCCGTGGCCGACCCTCGTCAGCGACACGGAGCGGATCGATATCGGCCCCGTGTCGACGGAACAGTCCAAGTCGGCTCACATCACCTTCTTCAACGGCGGCCGCGGCTACCTGTCGGGAATGGTGACCCTGGCGGCCGGGGAGTCGGGGTTCGAGATGATCGAACAGGCCATCGAGGGCGATTCGACCACGGTCACCATCGCCGTGAGCGGCCGGGGGTTGCCCATCGGCACCGAAGCGGCCGCCCTCGTGGTCGCCGACACCAACGGCGGACGTATCGAGATCCCGATAACGTTCCGCGTGAGTTCGCCCACCTGGCGCTGCTTCGCCCGGAGCATCGGCGTCGGCGCCGTCGTGGGAGGAGTCTTCGGACTGTTCCGGCTGGGCATGCAACGTCTTCTGCCCGACTACTACCGGCTCAACGTGATGGATTGGGTGTCCCGAGCGGATCTGGCGGAGTATTCCTATCCCGGGGCGGCGGTGGTCCTGGTCCTGCTGGCGCTCACCCTGATCCCCTCCGCCGTGTACTACCTGTACCGCATGGACCGCGTTAACAACGAAGACCTTCCGCCGCCGCTTCCCGCGTCGGATCCGGCGCCGGGTCCCTTCGGCTTCCGCGGAGAAGGCCCGCCATGAACCACTCGCGACTGGCCCTGATCCTGCTGGCCGTGGGACTCTTCCTGGCGCTGGCGGGGCTGCTGGCGGGCCTCAATCTGCCGTGGATCCCGTGGATCGCCTTCAACGTCCTTGCGGCCTTCGACAAGCTGCTGGGCGCATGGGTGCTCTTCCCGCCCCCCCTGTCCTGGGCCCTTGCGGGATTCGTCCTGGGGGCCCTGTGCTACTTCGCCGTGTGGGAGGCGCGCCGCGTCGGACAACGGCACCGCCGTCACGGGTATCTGGTCATTGCGGGGCTTCTCCTCGTCCTGTCGCCCCTGGCGTGGCGGAGCGTCGAGGCCCTTTCGGATGAACCGATCCTGTGGTGGCCGGCGAGCGCCGACTCCCGCGCCGGAGAAATGCGCACCTTCGACAACATGGCCTTCGTCTGGGTGCCGCCGGGACGGTACCGCATGGGAAGTCCCCGGGACGAGCTCAACCGCCGCGCCGGAGAGCAGCCTCACATCGTGTCCCTGCGTCGGGGCTTCTGGTTGGGCCGGACGGAGGTCACCCAGGCCCAGTGGGCGGCCGTCATGGGCGTCAATCCGTCCTATTTCCAGCCCGGCGGCGACGACCACCCCGTCGACAACGTGTCCTACGACGATTGCCGCGCGTTTATCCAACGGTTGAACGCGCTCACGGGGAACCGGTATCGGCTGCCGACGGAGGCGGAATGGGAGTACGCCTGCCGTGCCGGAGAATCGGGGGCCTATGCCTTCGGCAACGACCCGAGCCGGCTCGGCGAATACGCCTGGTACCGCGACAACAGCGAAGGCCGGACCCGGCCCGTGGCGACGCGCAAACCCAACGCCTGGGGTCTCTACGACATGCACGGCAACGTCCGCGAATGGTGCCAGGACTGGTTCGGCCCCTACCGCGACCACACTCCCGTCAACCCCCAGGGTCCCGCCCAGGGCGTCCACCGCCTGCTCCGCGGCGGCGGCTGGGATTCCTCCGCCGATGAATGCCGTTCCGCCGCGCGATACGTCGCCGTCCAGGACGGCCCGCCACGCCACCCCGGCTTCGGCCTCCGCCTCGTCCGCGACCCTTGAGCCGCCCCCGCGATTTGGGGAAGGTACACGCAACGCACGCGCCGGATCCACGACGCGACCGTCCCCGCCGCCGGCGTCCGGCTACTTTGTCGTAGGACTACGAGGACTGCGCTCAAACGGTGCCGTGAGGGCGCCCCTACCCCGTCATTGCGACGAGCGGGCCCCCGGCACAGGCCTTCGTTCAGGCGCCTCACAACACATGCACACCCTGACCATCCCGGGGCGCCCAGACATAAGCGACGCGGCAATCTCACCTGAGCCTTTGACCTAAACCCGAAGGCATCCCATAGGTAAAGATTGCCGCGTCGCTCTATCTGGGCGCCCACAGACGGCACAGGCCAAACCGACGCAACCCCTCCTCTCGTAACCACTTACACATCGGGCCGCTCCTCGCAATGACGGGTTAGGGCGGCCCCGCAGCCCCGTCCAGCGCAGTCCTGGTAGTCCTACGATGGGAGGGATCCGGATCCGAAGTCAGTGGCGGGAGGGGCGCGCCCAATTGCTGACCCGCAGCGTTGCGTATGGATCCCCTTCGGGGAACTTTCCACAAGGGGAGGCGAACCCAGGATTGTCGAGCCGTTGGTCGGGACGAGGCACTACGTGTCTGTCCCCTTCCGCGAATTTCCTCCGGGGGCTTTCCGATGCCGGGCGGGGGACGGGCGCGTTGCGGGTTGGTCTGCGGGGGGGGCCTGGGGCGTCAGGGGCGGTAGGAGGGGGTGGAGCGGGGGACGGCGCGGCGCACGGGCGGGGAGGCGTTGCCCGGGGCTCCGGGGGAGAGGGGGCGCCCGCAACGGGGGCACTCGACCGTGGTGAGGGGGAGGTCGGGCGGGACTTTCATTTTCAGGCCGCAGGCGCAGGTGAGGAAGGCATATCCCTCGGCTCCGCGCACGGCGTCGCGGGCGGCGTGGAGGGCGCGGGCGGCCTCGAGCGGGGGAGGCGTCTCGGGGGTGCCTTCGCGGATGGGCGGTCCGGGAGCGGCGGCGAGGGCGGACGGGGGGAGGTGTCCGGCCTGTCCCTTGGCGGTGTGTTCCCAGGC
>CAYVOE010000339.1:0-5881 GCA_964452795.1 uncultured Nitrospiraceae bacterium | reverse complement strand
CGTCGCGCTGGAACTCGACGTTGGACTTGAGCAGGGAGAAACGAAGGGAAGGCGGCAGGGCCACCGGCTCGGAAGATCCCTCGCCCTGGAGCTTGGAGTAGAGAAAATCTTCGCTGAACTTGCCGTTGCGCACTTCGAACCGGCCGCGGCCGTCGATGGTGTTCGGGTCGTCCCGGTCCAGGGAATAGGTGATGTCGCCGGACGAGGCCCCGGTAAGGTACGGAGACATCCGGAGGTATTCGAGGAAGTAGGGCGCCGGCACGTCGGACCACCGGGTGTGGGAGACGTAGGCGTTGGCGATGCGGTCCTTGGTGAAGCTGCCCTCGATGCGCCCCGCGTCGACGGTGGCGGAGTATCGGGTCAGGCCGGATTCGCCGGGGGTCGTGAAGGCTTCGCCGGTGAAATCGGTGCCTTTCCAGGGGGGAACCTCGACGGATTTGCCGGTAAGGGTGTAGGTCCAGTGCCGGAACTCGGGTTTGTGATCCGGGTACTGTTCGGGATCGGGCTTGACCGGAACGAACCACTCGGTCCGCAGGGGCGGCATGCGGGCCTCGTCGGCGGCGAGGACGATGCGGCCCCGGGACGGCGAAGCGGCCTTGTCCATGAACACCTGGAGGTCCACGCCGCGGAAATGCATGAGGGCGTCGATGGGCTCGGCTTTCAGGAAGACTTCGTCGATGCGGCACGAGGTGGTGGATTCCCAGGTGCGGTCTTCCACGCTGCGCCGGGTCCAGACGTGGCGGGCGTTGGTGCCGGTGCCGCCCGAGATGCGGTAGGGGAGGGTGAGGCATCTTCCGACGCCGGCCACGTCCACGTGATCGGATTCGGCGGTGATGGTCTGGAGGCGGTACTTCCCGCCCGTGTAGTTCGAGTTGAGAACAAAGTGGATCGGCGTGGCGGCCACGTGGATGTCGCCCTCGATGCGGAGGCTCTTGCGCGGGCGCAGCGCGAGGGTCAGGTCTCCGCCGGTGCCCAGGCCGGGCTTCTTGTCGAAGTACCAGCGATAGGCGATGTCGGTGTCGGTGGCGTCCACGTGGGCGGAGATGTCGTAGGAATCGCCTTTCTTGACGGCCCGGCCCCGGATCGAGGCGGAACCGGCGAGGACGGTGTTCGGGATCGATTTGGCCAGGCGGGTGTCTTCGATGTTCGACAAGGCGCCCGCGAGGTCGAGGGTCCCGGATTTCTTCTCGATGTCGTATTCGAGGCGGGCGGCGCAGGTGTTTCCGGTGACGCGGGCCTGGAGCGGGTAGACCGTCAAGGTGGGGCCGTCGAAGCGGACGGTGCCCGAGACGTCTTCGGCCTCGATGCCGCTGTCCTTGTGGGAGATCGTGCCTCCGACGACGCTGAGGGTGCCCTTGGGAATGCGCTCGGCCGTGTCCCACGAGGCCTGCACGAGGCCAAGGGCGAGCCGGGCCCGGGGCCACTTCTTCTCGCGGGGGGTGAAGTCGAAGGAGCCGCCCGGTGCGCGCAGGCCGACCGTCAGGGACGGGCGGAGCCACGAGCCGGAGGCCGAGACCCGCACGTCGTAGGGTTCCTCCAGGGCGAGGTCCACTTCTCCGTACTCCTTGAGGGGCGTACGGTCCAGGTAGGAGAGGAGCATATCCACCGGCAGGCGCGTGAGGTCCGCGTCCACCGCGAAGGTGGGCGATTCGCCTCCCCAATCCACGGTTCCCCGGGCCTCGGCGGCGAGGGTTTCGCCCTGAACCTCGAGTCGGGAGAGGGTCAGGCGGCGAGCCTCGAGATTGTACAGGCCTTCGGCGTGGAGGGCGCCGGTGAAGGGCGGAAATCCCTCGGGCGCCTTCGCCACCGCCAGACCTTCCACCGCGGCGTCGGCCACCGCCGCCAGGGTGCGGCCGGGGCGTCCCTGGAGGCGGACCCGGGGCTGCACCGTGCCGGCCTGCACATGGGACTGGGGTTCGGCCAGGAACTCGTCGAGCAGCGCCGGCGTGAGGGGCCCCGTGCTGGCTTCGACGTCAAAATCTTCCCAGGAAGCCAGGCGACCGCGCACTTCAAAGGGAATCGGTTCGGAGGCCTCGGCCACGGCGCTCAGGCGAAAGGTGCAGTCGGGGGCTCCGGCCGGCCGATAGGCATCGAAATCCGCTGCCGAGAAACGCTGGGTTCGGTCGGGAAGGAAACCGGTAAGCTCGACGCGGCATTGGGCGCCCGTAACGCGAAAAGAGCCCGAGGAGAAGGGACCGGAAGCGACCGTGGGCCCTATTTCGGCGGCCGGGGAATCGATGGCCGCGTTGACGGGGGCGTCGGCGCCGACTTCGGGGGGAGGGACCGCGGAAGGTGCCTCGGCCTGTACTTCCTTTGACGTGGGGGGACGAACGACGCGAATCGTGGCGTCGTCCAATTGAACGCGGTCGACGGTGACGGCGCCCGCGAGCAGATCCATGACGTCCACCAGGACCAGGGCGGTGGGGGCTTCCACGGCGACGGCGGTGCCGTTGCGGGTGGTGTGGTTGATGGCGAAATCTTCGATGCGGACGCCGCGCAGCCCCACCAGCGAGATGGAACTGCTCTGGAAGTACCGTTCGATCTGGCCCTGGACCCGGCTGCGGAGGGTGTCCTGGAGCGACTCGAACTCGTAGCGGATGAACAGGGCTACGGCGGTGAACAGCACGGAGAACACGAGCAGGCCCACGAGCCAGGGGCGCGACGGGCCGCTCGTGCGGTGTTCCTCCGGCAGCGGATATGCGCTTGCGTTACTCGGCAGTTCGAGCCTCTTCCGGTACGTCGGTTTCGTCCGCGGCATTCTCGATCCAGGAGAGGTTGCGGGCCTTCAGGATGTCGCGGCGCAGCTTCTGGGCTATTTCCGGGTTGTTGCGCAGGTACTGGCGCGTCGCTTCCCGTCCCTGCCCCAGGTTCTCGCCGTTGTACGAAAACCAGGAGCCGCTCTTCAGAATGATCTTTTCTTCCACGGCCAGATCGAGCACGTCGCCCTCGAAGGAGATGCCTTCCTTGAAGAGGAGGTCGAACTCGGCCTGTTTGAACGGGGCGCTCACCTTGTTCTTGACGACCTTGGCCCGCACGCGGTTTCCGATGTCCTCGTCGCGATCTTTGATGGTCGCCACGCGCCGCACGTCGATGCGCATGCTGGCGTAGAACTTCAGCGCCCGGCCGCCGGTGGTGGTTTCGGGGCTGCCGAACATCACGCCTATCTTCTCGCGGATCTGGTTGATGAAGATCACCAGCGTGCGGGACCGGCTGATGGCCGCCGTGAGCTTGCGCAGGGCCTGCGACATCAGCCGCGCCTGCAGACCCACGTGCGAATCGCCCATCTCGCCCTCCACCTCCGCCTTGGGAACGAGGGCCGCCACCGAGTCGATGACAATCACGTCGACGGCGTTGCTGCGCACCAGGGTCTCGCAGATCTCCAGGGCCTGCTCGGCCGTGTCCGGCTGCGACACCAGCAGATTGTCGATGTCCACCCCCAGCCGCGTCGCAAAGGCCGGGTCCAGGGCGTGCTCCGCGTCGATGAAGCACGCGATGCCGCCGTTCCGCTGGGCGTTGGCCACCACCTGGAGCGCCAGCGTCGTCTTGCCCGAAGACTCGGGTCCGAAAATCTCCACCACCCGGCCGATGGGGAGTCCGCCCACGCCCGTGGCGATGTCCAGGGCCAGGCTTCCCGTGGGGATGGCCCGCACTTTGGCGTGGAAGCTGTCATCGCCCAGGCGCACCAGGGTGCCGCGGCCAAACTGCTTCTCGAGTTGGGACACGGCGATGTCGAGCGCCTTGCCCTTGGCGTTGTCTTTGTTGTTGCCGGTGGTCACAGCCATCGTGCGGTACTCCTTCCGCGTCCACGGATCTCACCTGAAAATTTGTTCAGCTCTTTGTCGAATTGTCGCACAAACTTCCCCGTCTGTCAAGGCCCGTGCCCGGCGCCGCAACCCACACCCATTGTAAACACCCGGGGGTCAAAAGTCCATCCCTAAACGGTTGAAAAATAAGCATGTTAGGCTCGAAAAACCGCGAAATCGTCTCCCGGATTCCGGCCTCGGCGGCTCCTGGGCGCTCTCCGTGCCTCGTCGGCGGAGATGGTGATCTTCCGACCGAAATCGGGTGACCGCGCTAGTCCGCGATTTGCATCCGCAAGGGGCAAGGGTTTAGGCTGATTGTGTCCGGCATGCCCGGATAGGCCGGTCCCGCCGCGACCGGCCCAACGCCTTTGCGCGTTCGCGCCACTGCGAAATCCATTTGCTGCTTTTCTGCGAGATTTGCTATTATGGCCCTTGTTCCCAGAACTGTCCTCTATGCGTTGTAGAGAAGTTTTGGAGAGAAAGAGGAGGAGGATCTTGACCATGAAGCGTGATTCACTGTGGTTCCGACTCGGGCGCGGGATCGCCTTGGGTGCGTGCCTGCTGTTTGCCGCCGTCCTGGTGACGGGTTGCCGCGGCGACGAAGCGACCGACACCTACGACACCGTTGAACCGACGGACGAAACCGGTCTGACGGTCGAGCCGACGGATATCCCGGAGCCGATGAGCGACACGACGGATCTGAGCACGCCTCCGGCCGATATGCCTGAGACCGAGGCGGAACCGGAGATCACCGTGACCCCCGTACCGGCTCCCGACACGAGCGTTGACGCGGTCCCGCCGGCCGACGACACGGCGAGCACCGACGACGCCGCGGGCGCCGACGACGCCTCCATCGAAGTGGTGCCCGCTCCGGAAGAAGGCGCGCCGGCCCAGTAAGCGCCCCACCCAACCCTTGCACGGCCCCCGCGCATCCGCGCGTTGCGACCGGCTCGATACGACGACCCCGGCGCCCGGGAAGTTACTCCCGCCGCCGGGGTCTTCTGCGCGCGCCGCCGTTCCCCTCACGGCTTCGCCATTTTCCCACACCTGCCTGTTGACACCATCCGCCTCCGGTGATATCATTCCTCCGCTAGACCATGCGGGACTAACTCAGTTGGTAGAGTGCCAGCTTCCCAAGCTGGATGTCGCGGGTTCGAGCCCCGTGTCCCGCTCCACGCAAACACCTGCGGCGCCGTAGTTTACGGCGCCGTTTCTCTTTTCGGCTTCCGGAAATTCCTCCATCGACGGGGGGATTGTGCGCGCCGGGCTCGAATGCGTGGCCGTGGACCTGTAACGCAGTGGGTCCGCCCGTGCCGGATTCGATTCCCGACGGGATGACCACGGAGTACGGGTACGACGGACGGGACCGGTTCACGGCGGCCACTCGATCCCACGCCTCGGGCAGCGGGTTTCGGGCCACCTATACGTACACCTATGACCTGGGAGACAACCTGCTCTCGAAGTCGGAGCCGTTTATCGACGACTTCGACGACGGGAACCGCAACCGGCGGACCGCTCTATGCACCGAGATCTGTTTGATCACTCGAAGTCCCATCCTATGCGGCCTATGTGTGGGGCTCGACGTGCTGACGGTGGGTGATATACTGCATGGTGCTTGGGAAGACTTCGACGAAAGCAGCGCACGATGTAAGCAACAGTACGAGAACTGCAAGAGCTGATGCTCGAGGAAACCGGGTTTGGACGCATTAGTCGACTGTGGCTAAGGGCAAATTTGGAGTCGCAAAGGATGCGACTTACGGAATTTCAGCGACGATTGTTGAGCCCCGTATCAAGAACTGATTGGGCCATCGTGCTTCTTCACGCGGTTCTCCTAATCAGTATGTTGCTCGGTATACTGGCGGTGCGCTATTCGGCCATAATGCGCGGAGAAAGGCCCTACTGAGCGGTGCAGGCGGCAGTTCCAGGTTGCGTCGGCCACGAGGACCGATGCCTGCGGTACGTGGACGCCGACAACGGGACCTTCCTGGAGCTGGCGGACAACGACACGCGCATCGCCCAGAAGGTGGGCGGGGTGTGGACGGACCTGGACACGAACACGGGCGTGGACCTCACGCCGG
>CAYVOE010000338.1:0-5885 GCA_964452795.1 uncultured Nitrospiraceae bacterium | reverse complement strand
GATCAAGAATTAAACAAGATCGGGGCTCGCGTCGTCTGCCGGATAATCGGTGTCATTATAATAAACATTATAAGCATTATTTAACATTAGCTCCTCCCATCCGACCGGTTTGTGTCAATATCCGATGGATTCCCGACTCGATATGTCCCCAATAATGTGCCGTTAGATCGTCCTTATAACCCGCAAAAGCGTCCCTGCGCGTTGACACTCCTGATGAGGTGTGATAGTTTTCTTGCCGTAGCCACAACCCGGATGGGGAAACGTCGCCGGGGGGAAGCGGCGCACATAGGGCGCCGGGATTGGGCCGGATCGTGGAGATCGGCGCACCGGGAAGGTCTCGGTCGCGATTGGGGTCTCATAGAGGAGTAGGAGGGTCCGCGCGATGAACCGAAGGGGGTTCACACTGATCGAGCTGTTGGTGGTCATAGCCATCATCGGCATCCTGGCGGCGATACTGCTGCCGGCCTTGTCCCGCGCCCGCGAGGCGGCGAACCGGGCCAGTTGTCAGAACAACCTCAAGCAGTGGGGCACCATCTGCAAGATGTACTCGGGAGAGAACCGGGGGAACTACCCCGGGACTATGTACCACGTCCCGTGGCAGATGTACT
This sequence comes from uncultured Nitrospiraceae bacterium, assembly GCA_964452795.1. GTDB lineage: Bacteria > Hydrogenedentota > Hydrogenedentia > Hydrogenedentales > SLHB01 > CAYVOE01. Next base: position 5,277 of record CAYVOE010000338.1, on the reverse strand, counting down.
ACTTCATGGGCTTCGACGGGGGTGCCCTGTATCCGGATTATTGGACCGACCCGAGCATCGCTCGTTGTCCGTCGGACCCGGGCGGCGACATGTACGGCACCCAGGTGTACCTCATGGAGTCGGACTTCCCGGCCCAGATCGATCGCATTTCGAAGTCCGTGACGGGTACTCCCGCGTTGCGCAAGATGTGCCTCGAGGCCAAGCTCTCGATGCCCATCTCATACTGCTACAACGGGTTCCTGGCCGTCACCATGTCGCAGATCTGCGACTACAAGTACGCCATGATGCTCGATACCGTCGCCGGAAGCTCGCGCGTGGGCGCCGTGGTCGTTGACGTGCCGGCCGCTACCATGGCGGCGGTGGATCCGAGCTGCGCCCATCCCATCACCACCTCGACGGTGGGCGGGCGGCCCTACGGCTCGGACGGCGTGCTTTCGATGTACACCACCCAGGGCTTCAAGGACGACGACGGCGTATCGGCCCTGCCCCAGACTTATCCGCGCCTCAAAGAGGGCATCGAGCGGTTCCTCATCACCGACATCAACAACCCGGCCGCCGGCGCTCAGGCCCAGAGCACGGTGCCGATGATGTGGGACGCCTACGCGCAGGGGCGCACGCTGAACTCGGAAACCTGGGGTTCGGGCGTGCCGCGGTTCAACCACATCCCCGGCGGCTCCAACGTGCTCTACATGGACGGCCACGTCGAGTTCCTGAAGCTGAACTCGAAGGTGCCTCTCCGAATCACCAACCTGCCGACGACGTCGTTGGCCGGTTTCCCCAACGCCACCATGGGGACGTTCATCTATTGGGAACTGGGATTCTGGGGCGGCCACGGCTGATAATCGGCACACGCCGCCGACCGTGACGTAAGACGCGGCCCGCGACGCCCAAGGGAATCAAACCCCGGGCGCCGCGGGCCTTTCCCGCAGGGCCGCTTCGCGCAAGAGCCGCGGACGGAACACGTTAGACCGCGCAAGACGTAGCCGACTACCAACCGGCGTCGAAACCGCAAGGGGAACCGACCGAAGTGTACACTCCCTCCATACTTCTGGCGGCAATCGCGGCCGGTCTTCTTGCGGCGGCTCCCTCGGACGGGACGGAGGCCGGCGAAGACGCGTCCTCGCAGGAATGGTCCCGGACCGTCGATGTCGCCGAGCCCGGCCTGATGGGCATCGACCTCGAGTTCCGCGTCCGATCCCCGCGCGCCCTGGCTCCGGGCGAGTACCTCGACGTGCTCATGCGCGTGGACGACGGGCCCGTGAGCCGGAATCCCTACGGCTCCCTCCTTCGGTTGCGCTCGGTCGGGACCGACGACGCTCCTCTGGACACGGACTGGCAGAAGGTGAGCTGCGACCGGCACCTGTCGGCGGGGCTCCACACCGTATCGGTCAAACTGGACGGCAACGTCGCCGGTCCGGAAATCGAACTGATGGTACGGGACCTGCGAGTCCGGTCGGTCCGCACCCTCGCGTTTCCGGACGACGGCGGCTTCGTCATCCGATCGGGAGACCGGGAGTTCCGGAGTGCCACGTGGGTGTCCCGTCCCGGCGGAGGCTGGCACGGACTGGGCAGCGGGACGCCGCCGCCGGGCGAGGCCATCCCCTGGCGGGTCGAGACCCTGCGCCAATCCGACTATGCCTGGGAAGGCCGGGCCACGTCGGACCAATTCAGCCTTCACCGAACGGTCCGCGTCAACGACCATCGCATAGAAATTGAAGATACCCTTACCAACGTGTCCGAGGCGGACCTCGGGTGGATGGTCCGGCACGAGCTCGTCCTCCCCGTAGACCTCGCGACCACGGCGGTCCACCTCGGCGGCGACGCCCGGCGCGACCCTTCGCCCGTGTACGCGGCCGTGGTGCGCAACGGCGACGCGGTCCAGGGCATCGATTGCTGGCGCCCGGCCAACCCCACGGTCTACGTCGCCCTGCCGGAAGACGGTCTGGGACTGGTCATCGAAGACGACGTATCGCGTGCCCATGCCTTGACCTACACCCGGGCCCTGTCGTCCGAGGCAACGACCGTCGGCTTCCGCGACGAGCACCTTGCCCTGCCGCGCGGCGGGTCCCACACCATGCGATGGGCCGTCTACACGGTCCCGGGGCCCGGACGCGACTACTACGATTTCATCAACCGGGTGCGGGAAGACTGGAACGTCAACGTCCACGTGCCGGGTCCCACGGTGTGGTCCACCTTCCTCCCCACCATGAGCGAGGCGCCTGACGCGGAGCTGGCGGAACGCCTGCACGGGAGCGGCGCGTGGGCGCTGGCCAGCTCGCTCAACGGGTGGATCGCGTCCAACGATCTGGGAAAGATCGGTTCCGGCGAATTGGTGACCATCGGGTTCGGTCCGGGAGTACTCGACCCTTATTATGCCCCGCAACGCGAACGGTGGGGTCGGGAGGCGGAACGGGTCCACCGCCTGGCGCCGGGATTGCACGTGCTGCACTATTTCCACACCTTCCTGTACAGCCCCGAAAGCGGCCCGGAGGCGTATCGCGATTCCTGGGTCCTTCGTCGCGACGGGTCGCGGGCGATTACGGACTGGACGTCGCTGGGGCTGATCCCCTCGGTTCAGGTCTTCCCCACCCTTGACAACTCCGTGGGCCGGGGGATGTTCGAGGTATTCGAGGTCATGGAAGGCCCCATGCACGGCGACGGCCTCTACATGGACGAGGTCAACTACCCCAGCGGCATGGGCTGGATGGGCATGCCCCCCTGCACCTACGGCGTGTGGGACGGCTATTCGGCGGAACTGGACCCGAACACCTTCGCCATTGTGAAGAAGATGGGCTACGTCAACCTTCTCGCCGGCCCGTTCAAGCGGAAGCTCTTCGAGCGGGTGGCCGCACGAGGCTGGGTGATCCTGGGCAACGGCGAGCCGGAAACGGGCTGGGAGAACGCCCTGGGCTTCCCGCGGCACACGGAGTGTCGCACCTATCCCTACCCGCGGGCCTACGAAAGCCATTTGTACTCCCCCGTGGCCCTGGTGGAAGACCTGTCCTTCGAGCACAAGCGGCGCATGCTCGAGTTCGGCGTCATTGATGCCTTCGTGCGGCTGGGTCCGGAAGGCGAGCGCCGCGAGGAGCTGATTCGCCGGTCCTATCCCCTGACGGCGCGCGAGATCCACGCCGGCTGGATACTCGGAGAGGAACGGATCATCACCCAGGTTCCCGGCGCGTACACCTGGCACGAGTCCGTCCGGGTCCGCATCTACGAGTTCGGGAGCGACGGCCTCCTCGCCGCCGAGAGCGAAACGGTCGCGCCGGCCGGAATCGTTGAAGTCCCGGTTCGTTCGGAAGGCATGACCATCGTGGAGCGGATTTCCGAATAGAAGCCAGATAAACAATGGAAGGGTCGGCCGGAGGAGCCTTCCATAGAGATATACGGATCGGGCGAGGGCATCGCCTGCAACGAAAAAGGGGTACTGAACAATGAAGTACGGATTGCGGATGATGTTGGCCTGTGCGGCGCTTGTGGCGGCGGCAGGCTGCGGCGGCGACAAGTCCGGGGAACCCGCCACCCCGGAAGAGGCGATGCAGAACGTTCAGAACGTCCACAACGAAATGCTCCAGATGCATCAGGAGATGATGCGCACGATGCAGCAGCAGCAACAACAACCGCAGCAGGGAATGACCAATCCGTAGCGCCGGAGGTGCGTTCATAGAGGGGGCGTCTTGAAGCTCATCGCCATACTGGCCGTCTGCGGCGCGGCCTGGAGTTCCGCGTCGGTCGCCGAGGAAGCCGCCACGCCGCAGACCCTGGACGTCCGGGTCGACGCCGGCCGGGTTACGGGCACCATCAACACGGGCCTGCTCGGGGTAAACCACGGCCCCCTGGCCGTTCACGAGTCGCACATCGCCTACACCGGCCGCAACGCCGTCGACCTGTCGGATCGGTATCGGGAGCTGGGCATCCGTTCGGTCCGGCTGGATGAATTCGGGGCCATCGACCTGCAGTCGCTGTTTCCCGACTTCTCGGCCGACCCCGAGGATCCGGCGGCCTACACGTTCGAGCTCGCCGATCGGTATTTGAAGGCCATCGTGGACGTGGGGGCGGAGATCGTCTTCCGCATCGGCTACAGCGAGAAGCCCCGGCGCGTGGATCCGCCCAGCGATTTCGACAAATGGGCCCGGGTCTTTGTCCAGGTGGCGAAGCACTACAACGACGGCTGGGCCGACGGGTTTCACTGGAACATCCGCCACTGGGAGGTGTGGAACGAGCCCAGCGGCCACGGCTGGACGGGTACGCTCCTCGAGTACTGCCGGCTCTACGAGGCGGCGGTCCGGGCGATGAAGGCCTACGATCCCGACCTGCAGATCGGCGGGCCCGCCCTGGGTTCGCCGGACGCCCGGCGAGACGTGGAGCTCGGCGAGATCTTCGTGTTCTATTGCGCCGAGCGGGACTTGCCCATCGATTTCTTCTCCTACCACCTCTACTTCAACAAGCCGCAGGAGCACATCGAGCACGCGGAACGGCACCGGCGCGTGCTGGACGCCGCCGGGTTCCAGGACACGCCCCTGTTCCTCACCGAGTGGGGGTGGCTGAGCGGACGGGCCTATCCGCCGCCCGTCGAGGATCTTGCGAGCATCGACGACGCCGCGGCCGACGTCTCCGCCCTGGCCGTGTTGCACGACCGGGTCGACCGGGCCCATTTTTACGTCGGCGGCGCCATGGCCGACTACCCCTGGGGACTGTTCGACTTTGTGCGGACGGACGACGACGTGTCCGTCCGGCCTCGGAAATCCTTCCACGCCTTCCGGGCCTATCGCATCCTGACCGAGCACCCCGCCCGGGTGCAGGTGGAGGCGGCGCCGAGCCTGGATGAGGGCGGGTGCGCCGTCCTCGCGGGCCGGTCGGAGGAGTCCCCCGCCGTCGCCGTACTTCTGAGCAACTACGGCACCGAGGTGAGCCGGTACCGCATCGCTTTCGAAGATTTGCCCTGGACGGGCCCCGTCAAGGCCGAGATCGGGATGCTGGACAGCGCCCGCGACCTCGAGACCCTCGACGGCGGCATCGTGGGATCCGACGGGACGGCGGCTGTAGAGGTAGACGTGGAGACGCCTTCGGTCCTCCTCGTCCGCCTCACCCCCGCCACGGAGCTCCCGACGGAGTAACGGTTAGGCCGTGTCCTATAATAGGGGACAAGGTCTTAGGAGCGCCCCCGAGGCATTCGAAGCCGATGTTGCGAGAGACGGCCCTCGTGGAGTCCATACGTGAGGAACGACGACCTCACCTGTCGCAGGGCTGCGAGGACCGCGCTTAACGGGTTCCCGT
>CAYVOE010000337.1:0-5902 GCA_964452795.1 uncultured Nitrospiraceae bacterium | reverse complement strand
CGCTGTCGCTCGCTGACCCTGGGCTAACCTATGTATCCCCTTCGGGGAATTTCCGCGGGCGGACGGTGATACCGGAAAAATGGAGTCGTGGGTCGAGTCGACGCGCTGCGTATGTATCCCCTTCGGGGAATTTCGCGGGACTGAGGTTGTACCCGTGACGGTCGAGTCGTGGGTCGGATCGATGCGCTGCGCATATCCCCCTTCGGGGAACTCTTCTCCGGGACGGACGGTGATGGCGAAACCGTCGCGTTGCGGGTGCATCCCGCCGGGGCACCATCCCCAAGGGCGCGGGCGGATGCGCAGCGCGTGCCTCGCGGGGTCAGCGGCGGACTTCCACGTCGAGGTAGGCGCGGGAGCCGGTGGTTTCCCGCTGGCCCTGGTATTTGCCGCTGTAGGGGTTTTCGACGGGGCGGTCGGCCTGGGCGATGACGAGCTGACAGATGCGGCGGCCGGCCTCGATGCGCATGGGGGCGTGGTTGGCGTTGAACAGCTCGAGGGTGATGGCCCCTTCGAATCCGGGGTCGACCCAGCCGGCGTTCTGGATGAAGAGGCCCAGCCGGCCGACGGAACTGCGGCCCTCGACGAAGGCGGTGAGGTAGGAGGGCAGGCGCACGACTTCCCGCGTGGTGGCGAGCACAAAGCCGTGGGCGGGCACGATGAACTCGTCGCCGTTGGTCCGTTCATAGTCGATGGGTTCGGACATGGAATAGATGCCCTTGGTGGCCCGGGGGATGAGGAAGGTGTTCCCGAGGCGGAGGTCCACCGAGGCCGGCCCGATCTGGACCGGGTCCAGCGGGTCGATGCCGAGTTCCCCGCGGTCCAGCATTTCCCGGATGGTGCGGTCGGTCAGTATCACGATGCGTGCTTCCCTCGAGCCTCCGCTGCGCCGTGGGGGCGATCCCGGAACGGCCGGCCGCGGGATGGGACCGGCCCCTTCGGCGAGGGCGGCTCTCCGTTGCGTGTCTTGTTCGCGCTGTGTCGGCCACGGCGCCGCGCCGGAGGGCCGATGCGCCCATTTTATCGGGCGGAACGGAATAATGGAACAGGGCGCAGGATTTCTACGGGGAACCGGGGTGTTCTCTCCGGAGAGTTGGGGCCGTCCGTTTGCATCGGGGCCGGGTCCGGGGGCATGCTGGAGCGTTGGTCTCCGCCCGTTCCGTCGGCCTGTAATTCAATGGGAGTCACCATGCGTGTAGGTTTGATTACTCTGGGATGCGACAAGAACACCGTCGACAACGAATACCTCGCGGGCCTGCTCGAGGACAAGGGCTGCGAGGTGGCGTTTCTCGACGACGGGACCGGCGACGACGGCTGCGACGCCGTGGTGGTGACCACCTGCGGGTTCATCGGCGACGCCAAGCAGCAGTCGGTCGACGCCGTGGTGGAATGGACGGAGCGCAAGGGATCGTCCGCCGGACCGCGGCGCGTGTTCGTGGCGGGGTGCCTGTCCCAGCGGTACGCGGGCGAGCTTCTGAAGGAGATCCCGGGGATCGACGGCATCGTGGGCGTGGGCCAGTACGAGCAGCTCACCGAGATGATCCTCGACGGCGCGGTCGCGGCCTCGCCCGCCTCCGTCCGGGAAACGCCGCGGGTCGAGATCGAGCACCTGATGCGGCGCAAACGTTCCGGCGGCAAGCCCCACGCCTTCCTCAAGATTTCCGACGGCTGCAACCACGGCTGCACCTTCTGCTCGATTCCTTTGATGAAGGGGCGCAACACCTCGGTGCCCATGCCGGTGCTCCTCGAGGAGGCCCGGTCGCTCCTCGACCAGGGGGTAAAAGAGCTGGTGCTGGTGGCGCAGGACCTGGCGGCGTACGGCCGGGACCGCGACGAGGGGTACCGTCTGCCGCAGCTTCTGCAGGCGTTGGCCGGGCTCGACGGCGACTTCTGGATCCGGTGCATGTACTGCTACCCCATGGGCGTGACCGACGAGTTTCTGGATGTGCTGGCGAACGAGCCCAAGGTGGTGCCGTACATCGACGTGCCGCTGCAACACCTCGACCCGGAGGTCCTGCGCCGCATGAACCGTCCCGCCAAGGACGTGAACACGGTGAAGCTGGTCGAACGGATTCGGGCGCGCGTGCCGGACGTCGCCCTCCGCACCACCGTGATCGTGGGCTTTCCCGGCGAGAGCCGCCTCGCCCACCTGCACATGCTCGAGGGAATTCGCCGGCTGCGCTTCCACTGGCTCGGCGCCTTTCCTTATTCGCGGGAAGACGGCACCCCGGCAGGGGCCCTCGACCACCAGCTCAGCCGCGCCACCCGGGAGCGGCGCTGGAAAGCCGTGATGGAGGCCCAGGCGGAGATCACCGAGGAGATCAACCGGGCCCGCATCGGCCGAACCACGCGCGTGCTGGTGGAAGGGTACGACGAGGCCCGCGGCCTGTGGGTGGGCCGGAGCCCCCTGGAGGCGCCGGAAGTGGACGGCTCCGTCTTTGTCGGGTCCGCCGAGCCTCTGCAGCCCGGCACGTTCGTTTCCGCGGAGATCGTCGACGCCGACATCTACGACGTCCTGGCGGAAGCGCGCTAACGCCGCCGGCGGGGCTCCCGTTTTCTCGGTCTTTTCTCGTACGCTTCAGGCGCTCCTTCTCCCGGTCCGGTCCCGAAACTGCGGGCGTCGGCCCGGATTGGGTACAATCCCCCGGAAGATCGCTCACACGGGAGGAGAGCCATGGAAGCCTTGACCTTGTTCACGGTGTACATCACCGCCCACACCCTCGTCGGCGGCGTTGCCGGCGACGGTTTTGACGAAGCCCTGAAACGGCTGACGGAGGCGCGGGCGAACGCCGTGGTGCTGGAGTCCTACCGCGGCGGCCTGTCCGTCGACGAGGAGACCCTTCGGGCGGCGCGAGACCGATTCCAGGCGGCGGGGTTCGAGACCCTGGGCGGGTTGATGCCCGTGTGGGGCGACGGCTTCGGCAAGCGCCAGGAGGGCCTCGAAATGCGGCTGCCCTTCTTCTGCTACACGTCGGAAGAGACGGTGGCCGCCCTCGAGGGCGAGATCCGCAAGCTGGCCCGGGTCTTCGACCAGGTGGTCATCGACGACGCCTTTCTCACGTCGTGCCGCTGCGCCGACTGCGACGCCCGCCGCGAAGGGCAGGACTGGTACGGGTTTCGCCGCGACCTGTTGAGCGCCGTGGGCGAACGCTGGGCGAAGGCGGCCCACGGGGAGAACCCGGAGGTCGGGTTCACGGTGAAGTTTCCCCAGTACTACGACCGGCTCCACCGGTTCGGCTACGACGCCGAACGGTTCCCCCGGATCTTCGACAAGGTGTGGATCGGATCGGAAACCCGCGACCCCGACACGCCGAAGTACGGCTACACGGAACCCTACCAGGGCTACTTCAACATCCGGTGGATGACGGCCTGCGCGGGCGACAAGTTCGAGGCGGCGTGGTTCGACTTCATCGAATGCGATCGGGACCTGTTCTACCAGCAGGCGGTGAGCACGTTTCTGGGCGCGCCGGAACGGGTGGTATTGTTCTGTTACGGCGACGCGCTGTTCGACGTGGTGCCGCCCGTGGCCGCCGACCTGGGTCGGCTCGAGGGTCTGCGCCGGATCGCGACGAATCCGCGGGGGGTCCACGTCTTGAAGCCCGCCAACAGCGAAGGCGGCGACGACCTGTTCATCTTCGATTCCCTCGGCATGATGGGCATCCCCTGCGTGCCCGTGACCCGGCTCGACCCGGCGATGCGCAGCGTGATTGTGCCGGGCCACGGCGCCGACGACCCCGACACGGCCCGTGTGGCGCGCGCGATCATCGAGAACGGCGGCCAGGTCATCCTGACCCACCAGGCCCTGCGCCGGTTCTCCGATCAACCGGAACTGCTCGCGGCTTTCGGCTACACCCCCCTCGGCATCGGCGACAACCGCGTCGACGTTCGGGGCATTCAGGCAGGCAGCGAGCGGTTCGAGCTGGAAGCGCCGTTTCGCGTGGCGGGCGACCTCGAACCGGAGGCCGGGGTGGAGGTTCCCGTCACGGCGGTCTTCGGCTCCTGGGGCGAAGGCGACCGAGGCGTCCCCCTGGTGACGGTGAAGGCCCACGAGAACGGCGGTCGCGGGGTGGTATGGAACGTATCGACGTTCAACCACGGGGCCTACACCATCGAGGAGCACCTGTGCGTGCCCGTGCGGGTCGACCTGATGCAATTGCCGCCGGCGGTGATCGGCGTGTTGCGGCACGGCGCCACGGCGCCCCTCGGTTTCCGGCTCGATGCGCCGCCCCGGGTCAGCTTCTACCTCTTCGACGGCCACGCCGTGATCTACAACCATCGGGACGAGGCGGTGGAGGTGCGCGTCGAAGGTCTATTGGAGGAATCGGTCCCGCTTGCGCCGCGGGAATGGAAGCAACTGGAAGTCAGGTGAGGCCGGGCCGGATTCCGGCGCGAAACGGCGTGAGCGCGAGCGGTTGCGACAAGAGGAGCGGGTGAATGCGTCTGGTGCGGATCGGGGTGGCGGCGGTTTCGGTGAAGGTGGGCGATTTCGCGGGCAACCGGGAACGGTTGATGGCGGTGATCGACGAGGCGCGGGCGCGCGGCGTGCACCTGCTCGTCACGCCCGAGCTGTCCATCTCGGGGTACAGCCTGGAAGACCGCGTATTCTGGCCCGACATCACCACCCAGGCCTGGAAGACGCTCTTCGAGCTGGCGAAAAGCTGCCAGGGCATCGCCGTGTTCCTCGGGCTGCCCATCCGGCGCGGGCCCCTGATCCACAACGCCACGGCGCTGATCTTCGACGGTCACGTCCGCGGCTTCATCCTCAAGAAGTTCCTGCCCACCTACAGCATCTTCTATGAAGGGCGAAACTGGACCGCCTGGACCCGCGGCGTCACGGACGTGGGCGGATTTCCCGCGGGCGACCTCGTGTTCCGCCTGCCCTTCGGGATGGTCAGCGCCGAGATCTGCGAGGACCTGTGGTCGGCCCAGTCGCCGGCCTACACGCGGGTCCTGGCGGGGGCCGAGATCATCTGCAACGGCAGCGCCTCGCCCTTCACCCCCCGGCGCAACGAGGTGCGACGGCGCCTGGTCCAGGGGGCGGCGGGGCACCTGGCCTGCGTCTATGCCTACGCCAACCTCCTGGGCTGCGACAACAGCCGCCTGGTCTTCGACGGCGGCGGGTTCATCGCCACGCCGGAAGAGATCGTGTCGGAAGGTCCGGTGCTGTCGACGGCGCCCTGGACCCTTGCCACGGGCGTGGTGGACCTCGACGACGTGGCCCGGATCCGCGGCGAGAACACCACCTGGCGCCAGCAGGCGGCGGTGCCGGGAGCCCAGGACGGCGTGGCAGTGGTCCACGTGCCCGGGGCCTTTGCGCCCGTACCCGTGGCCGACTACGCCCAGGCCCTGCCCGGGAGCTTCTTCATGCCCGAGTCGCGGGAGCGATCCGGAAACGAGTCGGACGACTACCTCGACGAGCTCTTCGACGCCCTGGTCCTGGGGCTGCGGGACTACTTCGAGAAGGTGGGCGCCTTCGAGCGCTTTCTCGTGGCGTTGTCGGGGGGACGGGACAGCGCCCTCTGCCTGCTCATCGCCGTGGAAGCGGCCAAGGCCTTCAAAGGCGGGGAAGAGGCGGACCGCTACGCCGAACGCGTCGTCTCCGTCTACCTGCCCCACAGCGCCTACAGCAGCGACGCCACCCTCGAGGCCGCGCGGGCCCTTGCCGAGGAGACGGGCGTACCGTTCCAGGTCGTCACCATCGAGGAGGAAGCGGCGGTGGCGCTGGACAAGGCCGGCGAGCTGGCCGGCGGCGTCGACCGGGTGGTCCCGCTGGCCCGGCAGAACCTCCAGGCCCGGGTTCGGGGCGCCATGATGCTGAACTGGTCCAACAGCGTGGGGGGGCTCGTCCTGGTGACCTCGAACCTCAGCGAGGCCGCCGTGGGCTACACCACCACCGGCGGCGACA
>CAYVOE010000336.1:0-5993 GCA_964452795.1 uncultured Nitrospiraceae bacterium | reverse complement strand
GAGTTCAACGGCGCCCAGAACATGCCCAGGTAGCCCAGGAACGCGATGATTTGGCCCGCCGTCAGGTCGGACGCCGTGGCGGTGGGGTGGAGGATGATGTAGCCCCCCAGGAACCACACGATGAGGCCGCCCGACTGGAACAGGACGCCCATGAGCGGGTAGAACCACGCGTTCGAGTGGCCCACGGCGAATCCGGAATCGCGGAAGCGGCCGCTGTACCGGTTGAATCGCTCCGCTTCGCGCTTTTCCTGGGCGAAGGCCTTCACCACGCGTATGCCCGACAGGGACCCGTAGAGGGCCGTGTTGACGTTGGACCGCGTGGTCCAGTAGCGCCGCCACATGGGAACGATCCGGCGTGTGTAGAACACCGTCAGCGGCACCACCACCGCCGTGGGAATGGTGGCGATGAGGGCCAGTTTCCAGCTCAGGATGAACATGGTGACGCTCACCGCCACCAGCATGATGATCTGGAACCCGAACCCCGCCGTTAACTGATTGACGAACCCCTGGAGCACTTCGATGTCCTGAGACGCCCGGGTCATCAGGCTTCCCACGGGGTGGGTGTCGTAGTAGCGGAGCGCCAGGTCTTCGAGCTTGTTGAAAACGTCCTTGCGCAGGTCGAAGGCCAGCCGATGCGCCACCGTGACGGCCAGGCGCTCGCGGATCCAGGTGATGGCGGCGTTCAGCACGTAGACCAGGGCCAGCATGCCCACCAGGATGACCAGCCAGCCCATCTTGACCTGCTGGATAGTCTGGGCGAAGGTCGTCGCGGCCGGGCCTTCCGCTCCCGGCGGCGGCGCCGGGGGCAGCTCGTATCCGAAGGCATGGGCGAACACGCGGAACCACCCCGGCATGTTGGGCTCGTCGTTGAAGACATGGTCGATGAGGACCCGGGTCAACTGGGGCGGCACCAGCGAGAAGAAGATGGTGAGGATTACCAGGGCCATGGCCGCGGCCGTCTGGGGCCAGTAATCCTTCGTCCGCGCCAGGAAGCGCATGAAGACGAGGCCCCGCTTCACGCAGCGCGGACATACGGTGTCGCGGCTGTCGGTCAGGCGGACACCGCATTTCTGGCACCGGCCCGACGTGGTGTCCTCGTCCGTCGTGGGGGCTACCTGGCGCCCTTCGGCCATCTGCTTGATGCGGTTGGCGATGCGCGTGAACTTCTCGGCGTGCTTGTTCGAGTAGCGGACGATTTCCTCGTAGACGTCGTCGTGGGTCTTGACCTCGAGGAAACCAGAGCCGACGCGGCTGTCGGTGCGGGCCGTCTCGACGCGCGACATGGGCATCTCGCGCAGCACCAGGGCCTCATCCTCGTCCACCATGTAAACCAGGATGACGTCCCGGGTGACGATGAGCCACCGCTGACAGTACTCCCCCGTGATGTCCAGGTCCGTGTCCGTGCCCACAAGCACCTGGTCGTCGGCTATCTCCCGATCCGACAAAGCCTTCGATACGACGGGCGGGAGGCTCCGGCGAATCTGCAGCGATTCCGTTTCCAGGTCAATCATGACCTTGCGCGACCCCTGATAGCAGACCCTTGGGCAGGATCGGCTTTCGTGTTTTTGCGGTTGTCCGGACGGACGTAGAATCGCGAAATGCTACTCCCCCGTCGCACGTAAGTCAAGCAACCGCCGAATCCGAAGCTTCTCTCGGTTTAGTTCGTCCGAAAACTCCGCCTCCTGAAGCTCATGGCTCCGCGCGACGCCCCGTCGCGGTTTGCGGACGCCGTCTCCAATCTTATATAAAGCTCGGAAAGAGATCGGCAAAACCGACCGCTTCATCTACCGGGGAGAACAGGAGTTCCAAATGACCCAAGTGGGATTCGGCATCGTGGGGTGTGGCAACATCGCTCCCATCCATGCGGAGAGTATCCGGGACATTCCCGGGGCGCGCCTGGTGGCCGTCTCGGACGTCGTCGAGCAGAACGCCCGGTCGCTGGCCGAGCGCTATTCCGCCGAGGCCTATACGGATTTCCAGCGGCTCCTCGAGCGCGACGACATCCAGGCCGTGTCCTTGTGCGTGCCCAGCGGGATGCGGGCCGAGATGGCCGAGGCCTGCGCCGCCGCCGGAAAGCATATCCTGTGCGAAAAGCCGCTCGAGATCACAACCGAGCGCGTCGACCGCATTCTTCGGGCCGCGAGCGAGCACGGCGTCAAGCTGGGCTGCATCTTCCAGTACCGGTTTGCCGAAGGGCCCGCCCTCGTGCGCAAGGCCGTCGATGAGGGCCGCTTCGGACGCATGGTCCTGGGCGACGCCTACATCAAATGGTACCGGTCGGAGGAGTACTACCGGAGCGGAAAGTGGCGCGGCACCCGCCGACTCGACGGAGGCGGCGCCCTCATGAACCAGGGCATCCACCAGATCGACCTGCTCCTGTGGTTCATGGGGCCCGTAAAAGAAGTCGTGGCGAAAACCGCCGCCGTGGCCCACGAGGGGCTCGAAGTCGAAGACCTGGCTTGCGCCCTGCTCACCTTCGAGAACGGGGCCATGGGCGTCATCGAGGGAAGCACGGCCTGCTGGCCGGGGCACCCCGCCCGCGTCGAACTCCACGGAAGCCAGGGCAGCGCCGTCATCGAAGACGGGGCCCTCCAGTTCTGGCGGTTCCGCGAGGAAACCCCGGAAGACGAACGCATACGCACCGCCCTCGCCGGCGTGTCGGCCACGGGTTCCGGCGCCGCCGATCCCCTGGCCAATCTCAAGTCGGAAGGGCATCGCCGCCAGATCGAGGACTTCGTTCAGGCCATTCTCGAGGATCGCTCGCCCGCCATCAGCGGCGACGAAGGCCGCCGGGCCGTCGAACTGATCCAGGCCATCTATCGGTCGGCAGAGACCGGGCAAGCCGTGTCGCTGTCGCCCGCTTCCGGCGCCGCGTCGAGCGGAAGCTAAGCGTCCCATCCGCTCCTCGCGGCGCGGTGTCGCGCTCAGGTTGAGACCGGCGCGGCGTCGTCGGTCGGTGCGCGGGCGGCCAGTGCGCCGCCGAGCAGGGCGTCGACGCCGGCCTTCGCCAGCTTATAAAGCAGGAAAGCGCTCAGGAGCGGCAGGAACAGCAGCTCGAAGACCAGGAGCAGCACGTAGTAGAGGAAGGCCATGACGCTGGCCCGGGACGACGCCGCCAGGGAATCGGTCAGGGCGGCGAAGGAGGTCTGGATCTCGTCGAGGCTCTTCCCGGGGCGCAGGACGGACACTTTGTCCTTGAGCGCCACGGTCTTGCCCCGGAACTGCTCGAATTCCACCTGAAACTCGAGGATATGGGCGTAATACTTGCTCTTGAGGCGCTCGACGTAGCGGTCGCTCAGGTACTGGGTGCCGAGGAGCGCCGCCGGGACGGCGTACGTCGTGAGGAGCCCGAGGAGGAGTAGGCCGCGCCCCCAGCGCCGGATGTTGCGCCCGCGGCGCGGGAGCGTCTGGCCGACTCCCCAGAGCGCCAGACCGGCGCCGAAGGCCTTGATGCCCAGGGCCAGCAGGCCCGTCTCGAGGAGGACTTTGTAGAAGCCCAGCACCATGAGCGCGTAGAGCAGCATTTTCCATACAAAGTCGATGTAGTCGTAGATGGGCTGGACGGCGTCGCCGGCCTCGAATTGAACGCCCACGCCCACGCCCACATCGACCGTGCTGCCCTCGAGCATGGCCATACCGGCCTTCACCGCCGACACGGACAGGAAGGTCTTCATGTCGCGGGCGAGGTTGTCGTCGACCATGGCGGCGGTGGTGGCGGCGAGGCGGTCGTAGCCCGAGACGCGGGCGACGTCGTCGGTGACGACCAGGCAGGCGAGGGCTCCGAGGAAGGCGGTCGTGGCTGCGCCCCATCGGATCCAGCGATTGGTGTACGTCATAGGGGACTTCCTGAGGTTTCGAACCCATGGGGCTGTGAGCGGCTACCATGGAATAATACCCGCTTTTTCGCCAGGGTTTCGATCCGAGCCCGCATCCGCGGCCGCGCCGGCGCGGAATAAAGCCGTATAGAGAAAGGACTTGCGTCCCCATTCGGCCGGTGGTACTCTGGGCGCGGTCAAGATCCCACCCCTTATACATACGGAGACCCTCATGCGCCCCCTTACCGGTTCCGACCGCAAGTTCCTGCGTTCTCAGGCCCATCACCTCGATCCCCTGGTGTTCGTCGGCAAGCACGGCCTTACCGACAGCCTGGTCGCCGCGGTGGAAGATGCCCTCGACAGCCACGAGCTGATCAAGGTCAAGTTCAACGACCGAAAAGATGAGAAAAAGTCGATTATCGTAGAAATGGCCCAGCGGACCGGCAGCGAGTCGGTGGGACTCATCGGAAACGTGGCCATCCTCTACCGGGAGCATCCGGATCCGGAGAAACGCAAGATCGCCCTTCCCTGAGGATCGCGAGGACGATGGGCCTCGGCTCCGGCCCGTCAACGCCACCGGGCCCGCCCGTACCCGCGGAAAGGAGAGTCGCTATGGAATACCGCAGCCTGGGACGTACCGGCGCGCAGGTCAGCCCGATCTGCCTCGGTTGCATGAATTTCGGCCACAAGACGAACGAATCGGACTCGGCGGACATCATCGACCGGGCCCTGGACGGCGGGATCAATTTCCTCGACACCGCCAACGTCTATTCCCGCGGACTCAGCGAGGAATGCGTCGGCAAGGCGCTGAAACGCAACGGCAAGCGCGACCGGGTGGTCCTGGCCACCAAGGTCCACGGCCGCATGAGCGACGACGACCCCAACGCCTGGGGGAACCAGCGCCGCCACATCATCGAGCAGTGCGAGGCCTCCCTGCGCCGGCTTCAGACCGACTACATCGACCTTTACCAGGTCCACCGGCCCTTGTCGAGCATCCCCATTGATGAAACCCTCCGGGCCCTCGACGACCTCGTCCGGTCCGGGAAGGTCCGCTATATCGGCTCGAGCACCTACGCGGCCTGGCAGGTGGTCGAATCGCTGTGGGTGTCGAAGGAGTACGGGCTGAACCGCTTCGTGACGGAGCAGCCGCCCTACCACCTCCTCGATCGGCGCATCGAACGGGAGCTCATCCCCATGGCCCAGACCTACGGCATCGGGCTGATCCCATGGTCGCCCCTGGCCGGCGGATTCCTCACGGGGAAGTACACCCGCGACGGCGCCCGTCCGGAAGGCGCTCGCTGGGAGAAGTCGGGCGACAAGCACTTCCAGGATGCGGGCTTCGACGTGCTCGAGCGGGCCCAGGAGATCGCGGGGGAGAAGGGCTGCACCGTCTCGCAACTTTCCCTGGCCTGGTGCATGCACCAGCCGGGGATAACCAGCCCCATCATCGGACCGCGGACCATGGAGCAGCTCGAAGACAACTTGAAGGCGGCGGAAGTCGAGGTCACCGACGACGATTGTAAACGCCTCGACGAGGTGGCGCCTCCGGGTCGGGCCATCGTGCCGTATTACGAGGCCGATTTCGGTCCCCACCAACACCGGTGGTGAAAGCAGCGCGCCGCCCCGGTGCATTCCATCGCCGGGATTCCGCGGGCCTTCCGGTTTGTTCCGGTGAATGGTAAGATTCGTCTTCGAGCAGGCCGGACGGTCGCGGCGTCCTTCGGGGCGTCGAGGAAAGTCCGAGCTCCACAGGGCAGGGTGCTTCGTAACGCGAAGGCGGGGCGACCCGACGGAAAGTGGCACAGAAACGACACCGCCCAAGCCTCTTTCGGGAGGCCGGCAAGGGTGAAAAGGTGCGGTAAGAGCGCACCAGCGGCCTGGTGACAGGTCGGCTGGCTAAACCCCACCCGGAGCAATTCCAAATAGGGGAGCTATGGAGTGGCCCGCTCCGCTCCCGGGTCGGAAGCTAGAGGCGCACGGCGACGTGCGTCCCAGAGGAATGGCCGTCTCGGGGCCTTCGGGCCCTACGACAGAACTCGGCTTACAGGCCTGCTCGATTTCGTCGCGCGCCGGCCGGGGATTCCCGGTCGGCGCGTCATACCAAAGCCGGGGCGGACGCGAAAACGGGGGAGACACGGTGGTTCAGATTATCGGAGTGTTGATAGCGGCGATGGCGGC
>CAYVOE010000335.1:0-6007 GCA_964452795.1 uncultured Nitrospiraceae bacterium | reverse complement strand
TCCCATTCGTCGGGGTTGCCCATGATGTAGTCGCGCATGGTGGCGTGGCGGGCGTCGGTGAATTCCCGCTCGTGTCGCTCGTGGATGCCGTTGCCCAGGGCCATCCCCGGGAAACTTTGCTTGCCGAGGGACCAGTCGCCGGTGCGCATGCGGACGCGGACCCGGTCGGCGTAGAAATCGAAGCAGGCGTAGTGGTTGGGCCACGAGAGGACGCCGCTGGGGCAGATGTAGGTGAGCCCGTCCATTTCCACCACGGAGGTCAGGTGCAGGTGGCCGTGGAGGACGGCGATGATGGAGTCCTTGTGGCGGGCCAGGACCTGCTGCACGCGCTGTTTGTCGTCGAGGTCTATCCAGGACGAAAACCCGAAGCTGGGCTTCAGCGCGGCCGGGTCGCGCATGGGCACGAAGGGAATGTGGGCGCAGACGATCTTGGGCGTGTCGGGAAAGCGCTCGCAGGTGCGTTCGAGCCAGGCCGCGCGTCGGCCCATGTCTTCGCCGGGCGGCGGGTCGCCCCAGCCGTTGAAGAGCATGATGAACAGCACGCCGCGGAAGTGAAAGGCGTAGTCGACGAGGTCTCCGCCGAAGTAGCGTACGTAGGAGTCGGCCCCGTCGGGGCTGTCGCGCAGGACGATCTCGTGGTTCCCGGCGAGGGGCAGGACGGGTATGCCGACCCGGGCAAACTTGCCGAGGTATTCAGCCGCCATGTGATGGCAGATGTCGTCGGGATCGTCGGCGATGTCGCCCACGGCGACGATGAGATCGGGCCGCGGATCGTGCCGTTCCTCGAGGATGTCGCGCATCACGGCGGCGTTCTTGGCCACGGTGTTGTAGTGGTCCTGGGCATCGAGGTCCTGACCGTCCAGCCGGGCCACCGAGCGCAGGTGGATGTCGTTGAGCTGGACCATGCGGAAGAGCGGCTCTTCCCCGTCTCCGCTCGGAATCGACGCCCCTTTGGACGCCGCGCCCGGGGCCTGGGCGAAGGAGGCCGCGCCCCACATCCCCGCCGTTGTTACCGCCGTACCTCTCAGAAAATCCCTGCGATTCATGTCGCGCTCCCTTGCCTCCGCCCACAGAAACCCTTCGGGAAATGGGCCCGCACCGGCGCCCCCGCCGGACGACACCTCATCCGACGCAGGGGCTGCCGGCGCCGACCCATCGCTACAATTCACCGTCGATTCGAAATGTATGCCTGTGCATTGCTCCTATTTGCTTGGACAACGCCCCGGTACGGGTTGCTGTTGCCCTTTACCCGTGGCCGCCCACGGCGTACAGGAAGGCCGAGAGCTCGAAGCCCTGGTTGAGCCCGCCGCCGGTGTAGCGGGGCTCGTTGGCCACGGGGAATTCGTCGCCGTACTTCTTCCACTCGACGTGGCCGTCCATGAACAACACGTTGGAGCCGCCGGGGATGTGGTTGAACACCATGATCAGTGACATTTCCCGGAGCTCGTTGGCGCTGTTGCCCCAGGCGTCCCACATGACCGGCAGCGTGCTCTGGGCCACGGCGCCCGCCGCCGGATTGTTGATGTCGGTGATGAAGAACCGTTCAATGCCTTCCTTCAACCGCGGGATCGTCTGAGGCGGCGAGGTGCCGTCGGCCTCGACGATGCCCACCACGCGCGCGGCCATGCTCGGACTGCTGAGGTTGATGTCGACCGAGCCGTATTCGGGCCAGACGCGCATGGAATTCCAGTTGTCGGGGCAGCCGGCGGTGGCGAGGGCAGCCGCCCCCACGCCGAACTGGTTGAACCCCAGGGCATCGATGGTCGAGAACGTACTGCCGCCGCGGAGCACAATGGTCATTTGCGTGGCCGTGGTGCAGGCATAGGGCAGATAAATGTACGAGAGGGGCAGGGACATGACGCCCATGGCGCAGTAGCGTCGGATATCCTCGCCGGCCACGGCGGTGGACGGATCGGTCAGGATGAACCGGACGTATTCCGGCAGTTCCTTCATCCGCAGGTTCGGAAAGGGCCCCTGGTTCGAAGTGAACCAGCCGAAGCTGTCCGAGAAATCGGCCCGGACGTCGGAGGGGCACAAATTGATGTTGGGGTCCGTCCAGTATTCGGGGTACAGCGTGGGGGCGTCCACGCCGAACAGCGCCCGTTGAGACACCATGTGGGTGGGGGCCGTGGGCCACTTGCCCTTATTCTCTCCGGCGAACATCTTGAAAATGGTTCCCCACTGCTTCAGGTTGTTCTGGCAACTGGCCCGATTGGCGGCTTCCCTTGCCCGGGCCAGGGCGGGAAGCAGGATGGCGGCCAGGATTCCGATGATGGCGATGACCACGAGCAACTCGATGAGGGTGAAACCGTGATTCCTGGAGCGTGTAGTGAGCATGGGCCGATCTCCTGTCGGATGACGCGCGGGGAAATGCGCGGGAGAAATGGGGTCCGTTCAGAGTCGACAGTCTTCCGCTTTGAAGGGTGACGAGATGCTCGGCGCCTCCTTTCCGCTCCGCCGCGGCGGAAGGGGCCCGCGAGCGGGGCTGACTTTCCGGACAGAATGCCGGGAACCGTCCTGAGTGTGCACCCCCAGCCTAGCACCAAGTCAAGGAAAGTGTCAATATCCTCGATAGAACCGGCGCACATTGACATAAGACCTCCAGGCGGTCTCACCGGTCACCCTCAGGGCAGTATGGAATAGGGCTTGACGAGTCCCCGGGAAAGCATGGGACGGAAGGCCTCGGCATGGGGCACGCCCACCTGATCGCCGCGGTTGCCGGAGGTTCGGGTGATCCATGCGTCGATTCCGAAGTCGTCCCCGAAGGCCGCGCGGAAGGCCTCGTCCTGGCTCCGATGACACAGGGCGAGCTCCCGCTTTCGGTCAATGCACGACGTGATATCCACGAAGTGGGTGGGCTCGAATTCGAAGGAGCCCATGGGCTCGATCAGGAACACGGCCGGCGTGGTTTCCAGCGCGGGCGAAGGGGTGTGTGTCTGCCGGAAAGGAAGGTGCATGGCGCACTGCCGCACCAGGCCGTTCACCGTGGTGTGGTCGAGGTTGTAGTCCGGCGCGTGGTGGGTGAACACCACGTCGGCCCGGCACGCGCGCAGGGCGTCGATGAGCCGCAACCGCAGGTCCTTGCTATCGTAGAGGTATTCGTCTTCTTCGCCGAGGCAGACGTACGAGGCATCCACGCGGGACGCCAGGTCGCGCATCTCGCGGTCGCGCACGGCGGCGGCCTCTTCGCGCGTCATCTCGGGCGCCTGGACCATTCCTCCGCTGCCGTCGGTCACGCAGATGAAATGGAGCGAGGCCCCGGCCTGCTGCAGCCGCAGCATCGTACCGAGGCACATGAGCTCGTCGTCCTGGTGCGCCATTACGGAGACCACGTTCACGCCTTTCTTCCCCTTTCGTCTGTGTTGGTTCGGGCGGACGACCCATTGGGCCCGGTGCCGAAATCACATCCTCGCACGCCGCGCTATGGCGCTTCCCGCTATCCTCGTTCCATGGCCTCGATGGCCCGATGCAGCCCGTCCGCGATGCGTTTGGCCTCCTCGATGGACAGGAAAATCAGGTTCACCGTGATCAAGCGGGGCATGACGTCTTCCACCACCGGGCACAGGCCCTCGCGGTACCGGTAATCGCTGAGTTGCGTGAACGGCGGCGTGAGGTACGGCACGCCGTTGCCGTAGATGTCGCCCCGGCGAAAGAACTCGAACCGGTACGGCGGATGCTCGTTGAAACCGAAGCGCAGCCCCACGCCCATTTCGTCGTTGAGCCGCTTGAACCGGTCGTAGTCCATGCCGCGGCGATCGCCCTGCCAGGTGCAGGCGAACCAGTACCCGGCCTGGACCGCTTCGGATGGGACCCGGCGAGGCGCCAGCCAGTCGCAACCGGCAATGGCGTCGTTGAGGATGTCCAGGGTGACGTTGTAATACTCGCGCACGATGCGGTCCACGCGCTGCAGTTGCGCCAGGCCGATGGCGGCGGTCATTTCGTTCATGCGCCAGTTGAGGGTCATCATGCGGGGGCTTTCGCCCGAGAAGGCCCATACGTCTTCCATGTTGCGGGCCAGCTCTTCGTCCTGCACGACCGACATGGCGCCGTCGCCCGTGGAGAGTTGCTTGAACTCCTGAAAGGAGAACATGCCGATGTCGCCGAAGGTGCCCACGTGGCGGCCGTTCCAGCGCGCGCCCACGGCATGGGCGCAATCCTCGATGAGGAAGAGGCCATGGTTTCGGCAGATGTCGCGGATGGCGTCGATCCGCGCCGGGAGCCCCCAAAGGTGCGTGCAGATCACGGCCCGGACGTTGTCGGTGATGTTGGCTTCAAGGGAGCGGGGATCCATGCAGTAGGTGTCGGGCTCGATGTCGCACCACCGCGGGATACAGTTCCAGTAGAGGGCCGCCAGGCCGCCGAAATGGACGACCGGATCGCAGATGATCTCGTTGCCGGCTTTGGCCCCGCTGACGCTCACGGCCTCGGCCAGGGCACACATGCCGTTGTTCCGCGCCAGGGCCGTTTTCGCGCCGACGTATTCGGCGAAGGCCCGCTGAAACCGCTCGACGAAGCCGCCCTCGTTGAAGAAGATGCTGAGCTTGCCGCGGTTCAGCACCTCACGCAGATACCCCAGCTCCAGCTCGTCGAGCCCGCGAATTTCCCGGGCGAATTCCGCGTAGTCCATTCTTCCCGCTCCCCGGCGTCTTATGCCCGTTCAGGTGCTACCACGGCATTGCGTTTCGCCGACTCCACCGCGGCAAAACAGACCGCCGCCGTATTGAATCCGCTTGCGGCGTCGTTGGCCGGCCGTCGGTCGAGCCGAAGATCATCGATGAAGTCGTCGAGACACGGCCCCCAGGGTTCCGCCACGCCTCCCTGGACGTTGTCGGGGATCCACGAGCGCGGCAGGGTCATGCAGTCGTCCTCGTGGGCCGGGTCGTCGAAGCGGGGCATGGTATCGAGCCAGACGCGGTTGTTGTCCACCGTGCCGCGCGTTCCGTAGAGGCGCAGATTGAACCGAAACGGAACGATGGGTCCTACGAACAGCACGATGCGTCCCAGGGCGCCGCTCTCGAAGCGCAGGTTGATGACGGCGATGTCCTCGGTCTCGACCCGCGCTTTTCGCGGCATGCGCACGTCTTTGAAACAAGAGACCTCGGCCACCTCGCCGCACAGGTGGCGCGCCAGATCGACGCTGTGGCCCGCGCCCGCGTGGATGAGCGAGCCGGCGACGGATTCCTGACCCAGCCAGTCCCAGATGGCCCAGTCGCCCGGGATGTGGTGAATGTAATCGGACTCGAACAGGACGGGCTCTCCGAGCCGGCCCTGTTCCTGAAGCTCCCGGGTGAATTTCACGAGGGGATTGAAACGCCGGTGATAGCCCATGGCGCACTTCACTCCGGCCTTCCGAACGGCCTCGACCACGCGGCGGCAGTCGTCGGGCGTGGTGGCGAGGGGTTTCTCGAGATAGAGGTGCAATCCCGCCTCCGCCGCCGCTACGGCGTGCTCCGCATGGAGGGCGTTGGGCGAGGCAACGACCGCGGCGTCCAACGCTTCCCGGGCCAGCATGTCGCGGACGTCGTCGTACGCACGGGCCTCGATGCCTTCGTCGTCCAGGAAAGCCCGAACCCGGGCCTTGTCGCGGCCCGCGGCGGCCGTCAGCTCGACATGCGGATTCCGCACGAGATTGCAGCCGTGATGCGCCCCGATCCACCCGGTGCCGATGAGGCCCACGCGCAAAGGCTTCCGCTCGCCCATGTCGAATGCCCTCTTCCGCGACTTCTCCGTCGTCTCCGCCTCGGTCCGTCCTTACGCGAATTCCACCGTGAACAGTTCCGCCTGCTCCAGACGAAACAGGAGCATGACGGGTTCGTCGGGACGAAGGCCCGGGTTTTCGGCGCCGCGCCAGACCACCTCCGCCCGGGGCCAATCGCCCACCACGGGCACGCAGTCGCCCAAGCCGTACCCTTTCTTCACGGCGCCCGACCGGTCGAGCAGGGCCACGCGCACCGAGCCCGCCCGGGCCGTCCGCGCGTTCACGAAGAGGCGCTTTCCCGGAGGATAA
>CAYVOE010000334.1:0-6013 GCA_964452795.1 uncultured Nitrospiraceae bacterium | reverse complement strand
GCAGGTCGGTAACTGGGCGGAACAGTCCCGCCATCGACGTTGTTCCGTGCGCATCGTAGGCCTACAAGGACTGCGCTGGACGGGGCGGTGCGCGTGCCTCCTCCCCGTCATTGCGAGGAGCGGGCCCCTGTGGGGGTTCAGTCGAACGGAGGAACAGCCTTTGGTTGCACCCGCGCCCTTGGTGGGCACCCATACATGAGCGACGCGGCAATCTCACCTGAGCCTTTGACTCCGTTCCCGAAGGCACACCATAGGTAAAGATTGCCGCGTCGCTCTGTATAGGCGACCACAGACGGTATAGGCGGGACCAGCGGCTGACTCTCCTCCCGTATGGATTTCCACGGGGGCCGCTCCTCGCAATGACGGATGGGGTCATTGCAAGGAGCCCGTCCAGGGCAGTCCCCGTAGTCCTACGACGGGCAGGCGGCAAGTCCATGCTGACACGATCCCCGCGGGCATGCCACCCACAGCGCGCCGCCGGCCGGCTCAGTGCCGCCCATCCGCCCCCCAAGGCGAACCCACCGGCCCCTATCCGAGCAGCTCCCGGAACGTCTCCAGTCGGTACTGGGACTCGGCGGCGGCATCCTGGATCTCGCCGGCGCGGTGGTACAGGGCATGAGCCTGGGACGCCCGGGTCTCGGCCGTCAAAGACGAATCGCCCAGCAACCGGACCGCGTTGACGAAGACCATCCAGTACAGCAGCGCCTCCATCTGCTCCCGGTTGAAGTACACCACTTCCTGGTAGCGGTTGACCTGGAGGAACTCGCGGCCGCCTTCGTCGTCCAGCAGCCGGTGGAGCCGCGATGCCCGGGGATTGCCCGTGATCGGCGTCAGCAGGTCGCGGTAGTTCACCAGCAACCGCACGAGCTGGGCGCCGAGTTGCGCCGCCTGCCAGTCGTAGCCCAGTTCGTTGTACGCGTTGCGGACCGCCGGCATCAGGTCCCAGTCGTCGACGCAGAATTCCGACCGCGCCTCGTAGTCGCACTGGAGCGCCACGTCGTTCAGGCTGTCCAGAATCGCCCACGCCACGGGGATTCGCCAGAACCAGATGGGCTCGTCCTCTTCGTCGGGCAGCCGCGCCTGCAGGAAAGACACCACATCCGCGCCCAGTTCGGCCTCTTTCAGCCGATCGCGGAACCCCTGCAGGATCTGGAGTTTTGCCATGAGCCCGCGGACCGCCGCGTCACGGTCCAGGGGCCGACCGATCATCCGCTCCACGTCTCCCAGGAAATCCCGATACCGGCCCAGGAACGGTGCCGCCGACTCCTCCAGCGACGCGTCCTCCCTTGCCACGGCCCCCGCCAGGGTGCAAATCGTTTCCCCATGGACCACCTTCCGGAACGACTTCGCCACCGGGTACGCAACCATCTCCTCGTACAGGGCCCACAGGTTTGGAGCGCCCGCCCCCTGGAGCTCGTCCGCCAGGCGCGCCCAGGTGCCGCCCGGGTCCTCGACCTCGCGCCAATCGACAAAGGCGTGGTACTGGTAGCCCCGGAGGTGGACGAACATCCCCTCCTGCGTGAGCTGCCGGCCGCTGCGGATGTACTCGAGCCCGTCCCGATGGTCGCGGAACACGTACCACACGTTCTCCTCGGAACGAAGGGACAGGGCCTCGCCCAGGGTGCGGATGATGAAGACCTCGCGGTCCCCTTCGCCCACGTTGATGCGCGACGACGTCCGCACCCACCCGCGGGTGGTGTTGTACGAGTTGTTGTAAAGGATGAGGGCACGCTCGTCTCCCGCCCGGTTCGAATAGGCGAAGACGTTCTCGTCCACGTGGCCCCCCGGTACGAAGAAGTCGTAGAGCGCGAAGTGTTCCACCCCGCTGAAGAGGTACCGCTTGTGCATCAGCGGGAAAATCTCGGCCTCGTGCCTGCGCACCAGACCCTCGTCGACCGGCTCGTCCCACTGGGCGCGGCGGTACTCCATTCCGTACTTCTCGGTGAAGCCCTCGATCTGGCCGTGGCCGATCATCGGCAGGCCCGGCAGGGTCATCATCATCATGGCGACCCCGAAATACTTGTCGCCCTTGCCGAACTGCTCCGCCGCGGTCAGCTCATCCGGGTTGTTCATGAAGTTTACGAATCGCTTGAGCACCTGGGGGCTGAACTCGAGGACGTTCTTGATGGTGGTGCGGAAGTCGGCGTTCCGCTCCATCTTCAGCATGTTCATGAACGCCGAATTGTATACCCGGTGCATGCCCAGCGTTCGGACGAAGTACCCTTCCATGAGCCAGAAGGCCTCGGCGAGCAGGAGCGTGTCGGGCGCCTCCTGGGCCACGCGATCCACCACCTCGCGCCAGAACTCCACGGGCATTTGCGCGTCGAACTCGGCCTTGGTCATGCCGAATTCGCTTCTCGAAGGCACCGCGCCGCCGTCCCCGGGCTTCGGGAACCACAGGCGCTGGAAGTGGCGCTTCGCCAGCGTCATGGCCGCGTCGAACCGGATGATGGGGAACCGCCGCGCCACGTGGAGGATCGTCTGGATAACCGCCTCCCGAACCTCCGGCAGCAGGTAATTCAACTGGGCCGTGTCGTTCCACGGCATGCTGGTCCCGTCGTTGCCGTGGTAAATGTAGCGGGTCTGGCCCGTGTCGTTGTCCACCCGCTGAAACACTACCGCCGCGTCGCTGTGGTTCCAGTACCCGTCTTCGATGCGAATGCTGACGCGGGAATCGTACGACAGGTCAGGGCCCGAGAACCGGTATGCCGGGAACGGCGGATGGTCCACCTGGATGAACCAGTCCGGATGCTCCACCACCCATTTCGAGTAGATTCCCGTGTGGTTGGGCACCATGTCGCTGGCGAGCCGGATGCCCCGATGGGCCGCCCGATCCCTCAGGTCGGCGTAGGCCTCCTCGCCCCCGAGATCGTGGGCGATGATGTAGTCATACAGCGAGTAGGCCGAAGCCAGGGCTTCGGGGTTTCCCATGAAATTCTTGATCTTCTGCGACGCCGAAGACCGCTCCCACAGCCCGATAAGCCACAGCCCGTTGACGCCCCAGCGCGCCAGCTTGTCCAGCTCTTCATCGGGAACCTGGTCGAGGCGGTGAATGTGCCGCTGATAGGTGCGCGAGAGCTGATCGAGCCAGACATACACCGACTTGGCGATGAGCACCACGTTCGACATCCAGTCCCGATCCGGACTGAACCGTTCATGTTCCGGGTCCGGCGCATCATACCCCGTTTCCGACAAGGCCCCGTGCCCGAAACGCAGCACCGGCGACGGGCCCGGTCCCAGGAACCGCGGACGGGTCTCCTCGCGGAAGACGTCCTGCACGAAGGTCAGTTCCGTCCACAGCGACGCGGGAAGAAGGGTGCGCCAGTGGTCGAGCACGTATCGGAGCTGGCCCTCGAGCGAATGAGGGTTTGCCTGGATCGGTGCCCGCAACACGTCGAACAGCGGAAGATTGAGCCGGCTCACCGGCGGACGCTCCCGAAAGAAGGCCTCCAGCGACGCCAGCAACTCGGGATAGGGCGTCTCCTGGCGCAGGGATGCGTCGTCGAACAGCTCTTTATACGACCGCAGTGCCGGGTTCTCGTTCATCACGGCCAGCAGGATGGTCTCTCGGAGCGCCGTTTGGCAGGGCGCGTCTTCTTCAATGACCGCGCGCCGGTATTCCTCGCGCGACTGAAGCCCCTGATGGACGCGCATGGGGGGGAACTGGTCCGCAAAGGACCGCATCGGACGCTCTACCGTATCCGCGCTGCTCTGGTCCCGGGTCCATTCCAGCGAGTCGCCCAGGATCCCTGGCTGCTCTTCGTGGCAGTAGCGATCGATGACGTGCCGGAAGACCTCGTTGAGCACGCCGAACAGGAGCAGTTCGCCCGCCCGCACCGGAGGCTTTCCGTCGGCGCCGGAAGCGCGCGCCTCGTTCATCCTGTCGGTGAGATGGCGAATCGCGTGCATCGAAGGCCGGGCGCCCAAGCGAATGTCGCCCGTTACCAGGTCCGTCACCCGGTACCGTTCCCACGCCTTCGACGATATCTGAAATCCGAAGGGGAAGTAATAGGTCCCCTCCGTGTTCAACGGGAGTTCTTCCATGGTTCCTCTGCGGTCTCCGCTCCGTTTCAGCGGGATTCGGCCGGATGGAAGCGGGCGACGGGAGCACTCCCCCGACCCAACGGAACACGCAAGCGACCTGCACCGCGGGCGCTCCGACATCCCGGCACCCTGCTCCTCTCCATTCTATCCGGCGCCGGGCCCCGAATGAAACCCGGAGCGGCGGGGGAGAGGCCCGCGACGGCCTCGGATCGCGGGCGGCAGGCTTTCGGCCGGCCGAGGCGCGGCCCTCAGCCCGCGGGAGGCGGTTCCGCCCGGCTTTCTTCTCCGGGCATGGGCAGCCCGTGGGCGCGCAGGAAGCTGAGCTTGTCCCAGTAGCCGCGCTGAAACACGATCCGACCGTCCACGACGTGAAAGAACCCGCATCCCCGCAGTCCCATCGGGTCGCGCCATTCCAGGATGGCCCACTCGCCGTCCTGGAAGAGGTTCTCCACGATGCAGACCATTCGGGCCCGCCCGAACTCGCGCACGAACATCTCCCGGATGGCCGCCCGCCCCTCGACGGGCGCCTCCGCCACCTGATGGTTGACGGCATCCTCGCTGTAGAAGTCCGCCAGTCCTTCCGCATCGCCGCGGTTGAAGGTCTCGACCCATTTCCGTACGAGTTCTCGGGGTTCCACGCGTATGTTCTCCTACGGCGACTGCACTAGCGGACGTAGCCTGCATCCGGATATGGTAAAAGGGAGGGCGCCCTGTCACAAACCGGAGACCCCGATTCCATGTCCGCACGATTGCAGCAGATGAAATCCGACGTTTCCGCCCTGGCCACGGCCGACGGCCGCCTCGCCGGAACGCCGGGCCACGCCCGGGCCCGCCGCTACCTCATCGAGCGGCTCGAGTCCCTCGGCCTGGTCCCTTACAGCGGCGATTCCTTCGAACGGCCCTACCGCGCCGGCGACATCGATCTCGTCAACGTCATCGCGCGCCTACCCGGAACCGACCCCGGCCTGGCGCCCCTCCTCGTGGCCGCCCACTATGACACCGCCGGCGCCCTCCCTGGGGCCGACGACAACGCCGCCGCCATGGCGATCCTCCTGTCCCTGACCGACGGCCTCCGCGCCCAACCCCTGCGCCGCGACGTGGTCTACGCCTTCTTCGACGCCGAGGAGCCGCCCTACTTCCAGTCGTCCGCCATGGGCTCCGTCCACTTCTACCACCACCAGCGGACCGGCCCTGTCCACTGCGCCCTCGTCATGGATCTCGTGGGCCACGACGTCCCCCTGCCCGGGCGGGAAGACCTGCTCTTCGTAACCGGCATGGAAAGCGATCCCGCCCTCGCCCCGGTGGTGCGGGAATCGGCGCGGACCGCGGCTCTGCCGGTGGTTGCCGCCCTCAACCGCTACATCGGCGACCTCAGCGACCACCACGTCTTTCGCGTGAACCAAAGGCCCTACCTGTTTCTGTCCTGCGGCCACTGGGCCCATTATCACACCCCCACCGACACCCCCGAGAAACTCAACTACGCGAAGATGGAACGCATCGCCGATTTCCTTGCCTCGCTCCTGCGCCGCGCCGATTCCGCCGAACTCCACGGCCCCTTCGAGGGCTACGACACCACCCCCGTCGAGATCGAGCTCATGCACTCGGCCCTGGGGCCCCTGCTCTCCGCCCTCGGCGTATCCCTTCGGTCCCGGCACGACATCGACCAGGTCGCCCGCCTGCTCATACACCAATACGGCCTCTGAGACACGGGTTGAAGCCCGGTCTCCAACGCTCCCCGACGGGGATACACGGACAGATATACAAGTCCTCCGTAGAGCGGGACCGTTCCTGGATGGACGTATCCCCGTACCCGTCGTATGACTACGAGGACTCCACCCCATGGGCTCCTGAGCCATGCCTCACCGGTCGTAGAACGACGAAGACTGCGCTGGACGGTGCGGTGAGGGTGCCCCTACCCGTCATTGCGAGCCCCCGAGCCGCATGCGCGGCCGCCGTGAACGACACGTAC
>CAYVOE010000333.1:0-6046 GCA_964452795.1 uncultured Nitrospiraceae bacterium | reverse complement strand
CGAGCGCAGTCCTCTTCGTCATACGCGGGGAGGCAATGGTTCATGGGTTCGTTGCGCGCAGTCCTCGCAGTCCTATGGCGGGTGGGGCCAATGTCGTTGGGAGAACGGCCCCGTCCAATGGTTAACCTATACTCCTACGTATATATCCCCTTACCAGGAACGGTCTGGTGCGGGCCGGTCAGGGTTCGAGGTCGGGGCCGAGGGCGAGGCGGGTGCAGGAGGTCTTGAAAAAGGCCTGGGTGAGGAAATGGGCGATGGACGCGGGGGAGGTCTCGCTGTCGGGCAGCGCCAGGGGGACGGGGACCATCACCTCGATCCAGTCGTGGAGCCGGCCTTCGATGCGCAGGCGGTCCATGGGGCTGGCCGCCGAAGCGGCCACGGATACGCCGGGCGTGTACTGGGGTTCGCGGTCCGCCGTGTCGGCGCCGAGCACGGCCCGGGCCGCCCCGGGGGACTCGAGCAGGTCGAGTTCGGCGAGGCGTCGCACGGCCTGGCGGTCTTCGGCCTGTACGGGCAGGAACGCGAGGCCTTCGCGCTCGCTCCGCCGGTCGCACAGCACCTTGAGCCGCTCGACGATGCGGAGGCCCAAAGACAGGGCGTCTTCCGATTCGTGCAGGCCGGACCCGGTAAGGGCGCGCACGCATTCGTTGAGCCCGACGGGGCTCACGAGGCAGGCGGCCCGTTCGGGTTCCACGAAGGGCTGACCGTCGTAGACCTGACCCAGCAGCCGCAGGGGTCCCACGCCGCCGAGGGCGAAGAGTTTCTGGAGGAAGGCCTGTTTTTCGCGGTGGGCGCGCACGGCCGTCTCGAGGATCCCTTCGAGGGCGGCCATGAGGGTTTCTTCGTCCTCCGCTTCGTAGGCCAGCCGCGGCAGGTTGACGGACACTTCCTGGCCTGCGAGGCGCACCGGCTGCCACAACCGGCCCCGTCCCCGTTCGGGCAATACGGACCGGTCGAGGGCGAACTCGAGCCACCCTTCCGCGGCGGCCCGGGCGGCGCCGTCGAGGAACTCGTCGTGGCCCGGCGTGCGGAAGAATTCGTGGGTGAGACGGACGACGGGCGCCGGCACGGGCGAGGCCTCGACGGATTCGCGGCTCTTCCGATGGACTTCGAGGAGGGCCCGCGCGAAGTCCTGGGCGGCGAGGGCGTAGTCGCCGTAGGTGCGGCCTGTGGGACGGCCCCCCGGACCGATCGCCTCGGCGCGGTTCAGGGGGTAGGGCACGTCGTAGGTCAGCTCGAGCTCGACCGTGGGCAGGGCCCGGCCCGGCACCGGGTTCAGGTGCGACAGGAGGAACAGGAGCGTTCGGGCCAGGGAGCGCTGGGCGTCCGGACTCTGCCCCTGGACGAAGGGCGCGAAATAGACGTTGACCGCCTCCCAGGAGATGGCGAAGCAGCAGTGGTTGCGCAGGGCCGCCGTGGCCTGGACCATCTGGCCCACCAGGGCTTCCGCGGTGCGGGGCGGACGAGGAGCCGCGGCGCCGGTGCCCGCACCGAAGAGCTTCACCGCGTCGAGGGAGGGGGCGATGCTGTGGAGCCGGTCGATGGCGCCCAGGTGGTGGATGTGCAGGTCGCCCCGGAGGTGGGCGTCGGCCACGCCTTGCGAAAAGACGCGGCTCAGGGCGTATTCGCGCTTCACCTGCTCCGCCAGGATGCCGTTGCTGGCTTCCGGGTCGCGGGGCACGGAGCCGAGGTCGCCGTTGGGCGTGCACAGGATGCGCTCGGCGTCGTAGAGGGGCACACCCAAGCGGGCGTGACGGCGGCGGTGCTCCTCGAGTCCGAGCTCGATGAGCTTGGCGTCCACCAGCTCGCGGACGAGGGCCGCCGTGAGGGTGCGCACGTTCGCGGCCCGGATCTGGCGCTCCACGTCGCGGGCGATGACGTGGGCCACGCTTTCGTCCAGCTCCGTTTCCCGGACGAGGGCCTGGACGATCCGGTCTCCGTCCCAGTTCACCACCGCTTCGCCGCTGGTCCGAACGAACAAGGCGTCGTCCGGGGCGGGCGGCGGCGGCGGAACCTCGCCTTCCGCCTCGGCCAGCTCCTTCAACAGGGCGCGGATGTTGCCGGCCCGCAACTGGCGCATCCGCGCGCGGCGGTCGCGGTAACGCGCATAGGCCAGGGCGGTGCGGGCATGGCCCATCTCGATGAGGACCTTCTCGACCGCGTCGTGGACCTGGTCCACGGTGGGGGTGCGGCCCTTCAGGTATTTCATGAGGTAGATGGTGACGCCCGTGGCGAGGCTCTCGGCCCGGGCCCGGTCCTGGCCGCCGATGGACCGAGCGGCCTGGAAGATGGCGTCGGCGATCTTGCGCTTCTCGAAGGGGACTTCCCGGCCATCGCGCTTGACGATGGTCGCGATGGGCGGCGGCGCCTCGACAAAGGGCGCCGGAAACGACAACTGCGCGTCGAAAGTCCCCTCCCGCGAAAGGGGGAGATCGTGGCCGTCCCTCTCCTCAGGTCCCATGGCACCCATGCCGCATTCGCTCCTGATTCCGCAAGCTCCCGAGTGTAGCGTGCGGCGAAAAGGAAGGCAAGGAGCCGCCTCGTGGGTGTCTCGGGCGAGGTGCACGATGCGACATTTTCATGAAGCTACCGGAAACGGGCGCGCGCGGAAAAACTCGCCGGCCGGCGGCGTGCTATACTACCGGCCCTTTCGGGCGGCTGGCAGGGGTCCCTATGCGGCCGACCGACGGGGCGTGGCCAGGGAGGCGCAAGGAGTAAGCGAGCATGGCGGTGGTGAAGGGCGACCTGCCCGTGCAGGCGCCCACGTTTTTTCCCATTCCCGAAGGCGAGTTGTGGGGTTTCTGCGACGCGTCCGGATGCCGGCGCGTGGAGCCGCGTTTCGGACAGGCCCGCCCGGGCACGGAGGGCCTGGCGCCCGTGGCATCGGCGGCGAAGCGAGGCCTGTGGGAGCGTCTGCGCCGGGCGCCCCGGCCGTCGGTATGGGGATACGCCGACGCTCGAGGCACGCTGATGATCGGCTACCGGTTCGCCGACGCGGGCCATTTTTCCGAGGGTCTGGCGCCGGCCCAGGCCCAGGGCTATGTGGAGAGCGCGGCCCGGGCCGACCACTGGGGCTACATCGACCGGACCGGCGCGTGGGTGGTGCCGCCGCGCTACCGGCACGCCCGCCAGTTTTCCGAGGGGCTGGCGCCGGTCTTTGTCGAGCGGACGGGCATGTGGGGGTTCATCAACCGGTCCGAAAAGCTCGTGGTGCTGCCGAAGTTCAACGACGCCCGGCCCTTCTCGGAGCAACGGGCCGCCGTGCGTACCGGTCCGCGAGACGCCGGCGGTAACTGGGGATTCATCGACCCCGCGGGCGACTGGGTGCTCCGGCCCCATTTCGATCGGGTCGGCTCTTTCGGCGGAAACTGCGCGCCGGCTCAACCGGGTCCGCGCGACGAAGAATTCGCCGATCGGCGCGGGCTGTGGGGATACATCGACCCCGAAGGTCAATGGATTGTGGCGCCGCAGTTTGTCGAGGCCCATCCCTTTTCCGACGATCTCGCCCTGGTGGGGCGGGCACAGGGAAACGGGGTCGTCTACTGTTACATTCGGCCCGACGGCGCGACGGCTTTCACCGTTGACACGGGCATGCCCCGGCCGTTTCGGGGCGGACTCGCCGCCGTGGTGGACCCCGAGGCTCCCGATCGCATTACCGCCTACTTCGACGTTACCGGCCGCTGCGTCTGGCCCGCGTAACCCTTCGGCGAGCTCTTCGATGGCGCCCGCAGCCGCGGGAAACGTATAATGGCCGGAATGGTTGGCGGCGCATCATGGCGCGGCCGGTTCGGGGATTCCCCTTTCGTCACAGACAGAAGTACACAGCCGCCCATGCTGAAACTACCGCCTTCCCAGGCAGCTCAATACGCCACCCGCGGGCGCCGCACGGCCGCGCTGGGGCTCATCACCAACGCCGCGCTGGCCCTGGTCAAAGGCGTGGCGGGCGTTGTGGGAAATTCCTATGCCCTGGTGGCGGACGCGGTGGAGTCGACCCTCGACCTCGTGAGCTCGGCCATCGTGTGGAGCGGCCTGCGCATCGCGGCGGTCCCGCCCGACGCCAATCACCCCTACGGTCACGGCAAGGCCGAGCCGCTGGCGGGGGCGGTGGTGTCGATCATCCTCCTGGGGGTGGCCATCAGCCTGGCCGTGGGGAGCGTCCAGTCGATCCTGGCACCCGTCAACGAGCCGCCCGCGCCGTTCACCCTGGTGGTGCTCGTCCTGGTGGTGGTGGACAATTAGGCCCTGGCGCGTTTCGTGCTCAACGTGGGGAAGGAACTCCGCAGCACGGCCGTCAAGTCCGATGCCTGGCATCACCGCAGCGACGCCCTGACCTCCCTGGCGGCGTTCATTGGCATCAGCGTGGCCCTCATCGGGGGCGAAGGCTACGAGGACGCCGACGCCTGGGCCGCCCTCTTCGCCTGCGTCATCATCGCCTACAACGGTCTCCGGCTCTTGTGGCCCGCCCTGGGCGAGATGATGGACGCGGCGCCCGACCCGGCCATCGAGGAAGGCGTGCGGGAAGCTGCGTCGCAGGTCGAGGGCGTGTTCGAGCTCGAAACCTGCGTGGTCCGCAAGATGGGCTTCGACTACTACGTCGACCTGCACGTGGAAGTGGATCCGAACATTCCGGTCCACGAAGGGCACGAGATCGCCCACCGCGTGAAGGATGCCGTCCGCGAGAACGACCCCCGCATCCGGGACGTGCTCATCCACATCGAACCCGCCGGCGGTGTTCCCGACCCGTCCATCCACCTCGATTGATTCCGAGGCTCCGGCCCCGTTTCGACGGCTTTACGGCTCTCCGGCCGGATCGGTCATGAGACCGGACCCGCCGAGGCCCGTGCCGGTGCCGCCCGAGCGGGTGCCTTCACCCGTACCGGTGCCGCTGGGCAGACCGTCGTCGCCGGCGCCTCCGGCCGAGACGGCCTCGGGAGTTTCGTCCTCGGGCGAGGCGTTGCAGGCGACCGTGGGGAGAATCCCGGCGAGGAGCGCCAGGATGAGGAGCATTCGTGCGAAATTCATGGTGAAGTGACTCCATTGCCGGCGGAAGGTGCGCCGGCGTCCGGGGTTTCGGGAGCGGGAGACGTCGTGAGGGGTCCGACGGGCTCGATCGGCACCGCCGACTGCCGTTCTTCGACGACGGCGCGGGGCGTGGGCATGTCGTTCTGGCTCGACCCGCACCCGATGAGCGATACGACGACCGTCGATAGCAGGACGATGGCGCTCGGGGGCGTTCGGTATATGGGGAGGCGCTTGGCCATGGGAAGGGGTCCTCTCGGAAGCGGGGGACGACGAGGGCGCCGCGGAAAAGCGGTCCCGGGAAATAGATTGGAGGAATGGCGCAGGGCGCCGAAGCGTACCAACGCCATTATACCCCGGGACGGGGAGATAGGGAAAACGCCGCCGGCGAGCCGGTTTGTGCTCGGCGAATCCGATTGGCTGAAGTCACGTTGCGCGAGTCCCCGTACCGCATACGCGACCGCCGTGGAGGACCTCTGAAAATTCCTCGAAGGGGATGCATACGCGGCGGTATAGGCCAACCATTCGACGGAGCCGATGCGGGATCGCCATCGACCCCACCCGTCGTAGGACTACCGGAACTGCGCTGGACGGGGCGGTGAGGGTGTCCCCACCCGTCATTGCGAGGAGCGGCCCTCCTGTGGAGATCCATGCGGGAGGAGGCTCTGCGTCGGTTCCACGCGTGCCGTCTGTGGGCGCCTTAGGAGAGCGACGCGGCAATCTTTACCTATGGTAGGACGATGACTTCGCGGACAGGGATCACCGGCTCATGTGAGATTGCCGCGTCGCTTATGTATGGGCAACCCGGGACGGTCAAGGTGTGCATGTATTCAAAGGCGCCCAAGCAACGTCGAGCACCGGGGGGCCGCTCCTACTCCGAAAACGGGGCTTGAAGCTACTATAACTGCTGATACTGCGGCGTAATGTAGAGCGTTTTCATTCATCGTGGCGGCGGCGCAAGCCGCTTGGGGGCTCGCAATGACGGGGTGGGGTAGGACCATGACTTCGCACACGGGGCTGCTGGCTC
>CAYVOE010000332.1:0-6047 GCA_964452795.1 uncultured Nitrospiraceae bacterium | reverse complement strand
TCGCGTGGTAGGCCGACCTGGATCGCTGCGTATCTATCCCCTTCGGGGAATTCTCCCCTGCCGACGGCGATACCGGGACTGTCGCGGGTACGGCGAGCCGACGCGCTATGTGTTTCCTCTACGGCAACTTCCTTCAGGCTGGGCCTTGGCCGATTCAATACGATAGTGCCCGATGATCCTCGGTCACGGCGGCCGCCCATCCAACACCAAGAATCTACATATTGTTGCCTTGACATTTAGAGAAATTCAGATACAATTACATAAAATTTATCCGAGGCAGAATATGATGGCACGGATCCTACCTTCCCAATGCCCCAGTTGTGGGAGCAACCTCCGTGCCCGCCGGCTGGAATGCGACGCCTGTCGCACGGCGGTGGACGGGGATTTCGCGCTTCCGGTGCTGCTGCGACTCACCCCGGAAGAGCAGGAATTTGTGGTGGCCTTCATTCGCGCGGGAGGCGCGCTCAAGGAGCTGGCCCGGGTCTACGGCGTGTCGTATCCCACGGTACGCAACCGGCTGGACGCGCTGATGGCGCGGGTGGAGGCCCTTCGGTCCGAGGCGCAAGACGAGGAAAAGAGCGAGGAGCCGTCATGACGACCGCCGGGGAAATCACGCGGAAGCAGACCATCTGGACCTGGTTGTTCAATCCGTTCCACTACGTGGCCGGCGGCCCGGCCCTGGGGATCGGGATGGCGATCCTGCTGGTGGCGGCCGGGATAGGCGCCGCGAGCCGGTCGCACTTCGACGGCGTCCTCGATTTCCATACGACGGGCGCCCATCCGGAGGCGCCGTCCATACCCCTCGGATTCTATTTCGCCGAGGCCCTGATCTCGTGGGGCGTGATGCCGCCGCTGCTCTACCTGTTCGGCCGATGGCTCTCCGGGAGCCGGATCCGGTTCATCGACGTGGCGGGGACCCACGCGCTGGCCCGGGCGCCCCTGCTGGCCATGCCCCTGATGGCGATGCTGCCGGCCTATCAGCAGGTGATGACACCCCTGGGCGACCCCTCGATGTCCGTGGAAGAGCTCATGGCGGTCCTTACCGCGCCGGCCAATCTGGCGGTGCTGACGCTGGTGGGCGTGGTGGGCATCGTGGCGATCATCTGGATGGTGGCGCTCATGTACCGCGCCTTCGCGGTGTCGTGCAACGTCTCGGGCCCCAAGGCCATCGCGTTGTTCATCGTCGCGTTGATCGTGGGCGAGATCCTGTCGAAAGTGCTCATCGGACTCCTGTTCCACGCGGTGGTGGCGTAGGAGGGCCGTTACCCCTCAGGAGGTCGACGATTTGGGAGCGGAGGCGTCCTGCGGGCCCTACTTCCCGTAGGCGGACGGCTCGATGGTATCCCGCAGGCGCTGGACCAGGTCGATGGCCTCGTCGGAGAGCCGCGTGGGCACCTGGATCCGGACCCGCACCAACTGGTCGCCGATGTGCCCGTTGTGCACGTCGGGCAGACCCTGGGCGCGCATGCGAAAGGTCCGGCCGGACTGGGTGCCGGCGGGAATCTTCAGGTTGGCCTCGCCCCGCAGGGTCGGCACGCGGACGGTGCCGCCGAGGATGGCCGTGGTGAAGGGGACGGGCACCTCGCAGATCACGTTGTTCCGGTCCCGTTCAAAAACGGGATCGGGCTGGACCTCGAGGATCACGTACAGGTCGCCCGGGGGCGCTCCGGGCTCCCCCGCGTCGCCCTGCCCCGCCAGCCGCAGGCGCATGCCGGTGTAGGCCCCCGCGGGGATGGTGACCGAAATGGTGCGCGACTCGAGCGTCTCGCCCGCGCCCCGGCAAGTGGGGCAGGGCTTCGACACGATGCGGCCCGTGCCGCGGCACGCCGGGCAGGTCTGATACACCGTGAATCCGGAGGCCACGTCGCGCGTCACCCGTCCGCTGCCCTGGCATTCGGAGCAGATCTCGGGCTGGGTGCCGGGGGCGGCGCCGCTGCCCTGACAGGTGGGACATACGCCCCGGTGGGGCACGCGCAGGGTCTTGCGGCCGCCGGTGGCCACCTCGCGCAGGGTAATGGGCAGGGAGACCTCGATGTCGTTGCCGGGCATGGGGGCGCGCCGGCCCCGGCCGCCCTGGGGCCCCGCGGCGCCGCCGAAATCGCGGAAGAACTCGGCGAAAGGATTGGCGCCGCCGAAGTCGAATCCGAAGTCGAAGTCCGCCCCGTGACCTCCCCCGGATTGCGCGCGGGCTCGGGCCGCCCGTGCGAAATCTTCAGGCGACGGACCGCGCAGCATGCGGTCGTATTCCTCGCGTTTTTCGGGTTTCTTCAGCGTGTCGTAGGCGTTGTTGATCTCTTTGAGGCGGGCCTCGGCGGCGGGGTCGCCGCCCGTCCGGTCGGGGTGGTATTTTCGGGCCAGCTTGAGATAGGCCTCCCGGATCTCGTCCTGGGTGGCCTCCGGCGACACCCCGAGTACTTCGTAGTAGGTTTTCTCTCGATTGGCGGCCATGGGAGCGTCTTCCCTGTGGTGTAGGGGCCGATGCCGTGCGAGGTGAGGGCGTTTCGACAATAGAACACCCGCCGGTCCGCGCCTGTTCCACGACCGGGAACGGGCCCGCTCGGGGATGGCGGGAAAACCCGCGGCGGTCAGGCGTCCTGGAGTTTCCCGTGCAGGTTGCGGGCGACCAGGGGCGGCACGAACTGGCTGATGTCTCCGCCGAAGGTGGCGATTTCCCGTACGAGGCGCGAGCTGATCAGCAGGTTCTGTTCGCTGGGCATCAGGCACACCGTGTCGATGTCGGGGTTGAGCTTCTGGTTCGTGACGGCCATGGTCAATTCTAGCTCGAAATCGGAGATCACGCGCAGGCCCCGAACGAGGGCGATGGCGCGGCGGGACCGGGCGAAGTCGACGGTGAGCCCCGTGAAGGATTCCACGCTGACTCCGGGGAAGCCGCGGGTGAGCACGCGGAGCATCTCGATGCGCTCGTCGACGCTGAACAGGGCGTCTTTGGCGGGGTTCTTGGCCACGGCCACGATGAGCCGGTCGAACATGCGGGTGGCCCGCTGGATGAGGTCGAGGTGCCCGTTGGTGGGAGGATCGAAGCTCCCGGCGTAGACGGCGGTACGGTCAGGCATGGGCGATTTCCCCCCCGAGGGCGGCGGCGAGGGCCGCTTCGTAGACGGCCAGCGGCGACACTCCGGCTTCTTCCGCCCGCAGACGGCAATCTTCGAATTCCGGCGACGTGGCGGTGACCTCTCCTTCGAACCGGCCGACCTTGACGCGCACGTCGCCCCAGCGCGTCTGCACCGTTTTCCACTCGCGCTCGAGGCAGATGCGGCGCTCGGTGCGGATGCGGACGCCGAGGGTCTTGGAGCCTCGGAACAGGGCCCGCGCCACGGCCTTCACCTTCGCTTCGTCGCAGAGGACGGTGACGAGGTGGGCGGGCCGCCCTTTCTTGCCCACGATGGGCGTGATGAAGGCGTCGCGGGCGCCGGCCTCGAGCAGGTCGGTCAGGAGCGGCGGGTACAGCTCGGGGTTCATGTCGTCGAGGTTGCACTCGATGACCGCGACGGACTCGGCCTCGGGGGCCGACTCGACCGCCGCCTCGCCGATGAGCACGCGCAGCACGTTGGGTCGGTCGGGCAGGTCACGGGTGCCGGCGCCGTAGCCGACCGCCGCCAGGGTCAGGGGCGGCTGGGGCCCGAACCGGTCGTCGGCCCATTGGCTCAGGAGGGCCGCACCCGTGGGCGTGACCAGTTCGCCCTGGACCTCGCCGCCGTAGAACGGCACGCCTTGGAGCAGGGCGGCCGTGGCCGGGGCCGGCACGGGCATGACGCCGTGGGCGCATCGGACCGTGCCCGCGCCCACGTGGAGCGGCGAAGCGTACACGCGCTCGATGCCGAGGCTGTGGAGGGCAAGGTGGGCGCCGATGACGTCGACGATGGAGTCGATGGCGCCGACTTCGTGGAAATGTATCTTCTCGACCGTGGTGCTGTGGATGGCCGCCTCGACCTCGGCGATGCGCCGGAAGGTCTCGCGGCTGGCCTCCTTGACGGCCTCGGGCAGCTCGCCCCGGTCGATGATCTCGAGGATGTGGCGCAGGTGGCGATGGGGGTGGTGGTGCTCGTCGGCCATATCCACGCAGAACCGGGTAGCGGCGGTGCCGGCCTTGCTGACCCGTTCGACCCGGACGTCGTATCCCGGCACGTCGAGGGATTCGAGCCCGGCACGCAGCGATTCGAAATCGGCCCCGGCGTCAATGAGGGCGCCGAGGATCATGTCGCCGCTGGCCCCGGAAAAACAGTCGAAATAAGCGATCTTCATCTCTTTACCCGTAGTCCGGCCGGTCGGCCCCAATGGCCCTTCGTCGCCCGCAGCCAGAGCCGGTCGGCGAGGGGCAGCACGACGTGGGCCAGGAGATGGTACGCCGCCAGCCCCAGCAATTCCCAATGCACCAGGAGGAAAGACGCCCCGGTGAAGCTTCGCCACATCCCGGCCAGCACGTACAGGATCAGCCCCGCCAGCGGGATACCCGGAGGAGCGGGCCGGCGGTGGCCGACGATGTGGCAGACCAGGGAGTAGGTGTCGAGGCCGATGCCCGCGACACAGAACAGGGCGTACACTATCGCGAGGCCCGTGGCAAGGGTCATGGCTACAAACCGTTCGCCAGGCGGTTGATCGAGATGGCCAGGCAACCGGCGCCGAAACCGTTGTCGATGTTGACCACCCCGAGCCCCGTGGCGCACGAGTTGAGCATGCCCAGCAGGGCCGCCAGGCCGCGGAAACTGGCGCCGTAGCCCACGCTGGTGGGCACGGCGATGACGGGCCGGTCCACCAGCCCCGCCACCACGCTGGGCAGGGCGCCTTCCATGCCGGCGCACACGACGACCGCGTGGGCGCCGCGCAGCTCTTCGCGCCGATCCAGCACGCGGTGGATGCCCGCCACGCCCACGTCGTAGATCCGATGGACCTCCGTGCCCGCGCACTCGCAGGTCACGGCCGCCTCTTCGGCCACGGGCATGTCGGACGTGCCCGCGCAGACCACCGCCACGTAACCCGCCAGGCGTTCCGGCGCCGACACCGCGATCGACACGGCCCGGGCCACCTCGTGATAGGTGGCGTCGGGATGGGCCGCCCGGATCGCCGAGACCACCTCCGGACTGCACCGCGTGGCGAGGACGTTGGTGCCTTGCTCGCGCATGCGCGTCACGATGCGCACCACCTGCTCCGGGGTCTTGCCTTCGGAGAAGACGGTTTCGGGATACCCCTGGCGGAGGCTGCGGTGATGGTCGATCTTGGCGAAGCCGAGGTCCTCGTATGGAAGCGAACGAAGCCGCTCGAGGGCTTGTTCCGACGACAGATCGCCCGCCGCCACCGAATCCAGCAAAGTCTTGAGCAGAGTTGGGTCCATTGTGCCTTTGTGCCCGGAAGGGCGCCTCTCCCCGCGGCGCATGTACGAAGACATCTCCCGCGGAAAGCGTATGTTACGCGAAAGGCACCCCGATTGAAAACTTTGCCCGCCCATCGCGCACCGCCCTCGCGCCCGAGGCGCCCTTCCCGGATCTGCGGTCTGCCTCGGGAAAACTCCCCGAAGGGGATATATACGCAGCGTGTCGACCCGACCCACGACCCCATCGTTCCGGTATCACCGTCCGCCCGCGGAAATCCCCCGAAGGGGATAGATACGCAGCGATCCAGGTCGGCCTACCACGCGATCCTCCCGGGGCTGAACGCGAACCGGCGGGAGATTCCCCGAAGGGGATACATGAGTTAGCCCAGGGTCAGCGAGCGACAGCGAGCGCCACCCTGGGTACACGCCTACCCACACCCGTCTTTCCCCGAAGGGGATACATACATAGCAATACCGGTCAACCATTGGACGGGGTCGTCGCGGCAACGCCATCCGCCCCGCCCGTCGCAAGCCTACGAGGACTGCGCCTAACGGGCTCATGTGCGATGGCCTCCCCGCGTAGGACGACGAGGACTGCGCTGGACGGGGCCATGAGGTTGCCCCTACCCGTCATTGCGAGGAGCGGCCCTCCCTGGATATCCATACGGGAGGAGGGGTTGCGGCGGCTCGGCCTGCGCCGTCTGTGGGCGCCCCGGCA
>CAYVOE010000331.1:2300-6061 GCA_964452795.1 uncultured Nitrospiraceae bacterium | reverse complement strand
CCGGTCGAAATCTCCGTGGCTCACCCGCGGCAGCAGGTCCTTGCCCACCAGGAGCCCGACGATGTGGTCGAGGTCGTCGCGGTACACGGGCATGCGGGAGTACTTGTGCTCGCGCAGGACCTCGAGGGCGTCGCGCACGGTGGCGGTTTCGGGCACGGCGATGATGTCGGGCCGGGGCACGCGTATCTCGCGGAGGATCACGTCGGTGAACTCGAGGATCCCCTGGATCATCTCGCGTTCTTCGGCTTCGATGACGCCGTGGGACTCGCCGTGGGTCAGGACGGCCCGAAGCTCCTCGTCGGTGATGAAGGGGGCGGCCCGAAGCTCGTGGAACCGGGCCAACCGGAAGAGGACGTTCGTGACGCTGAGCAGGGCGTCGCGCAGGGGCGCCAGGAGCCTGTCGATGGCGACGAGCGGCAGGGCGACGGCCCGGGCGAGGGTTTCGCGGGCGTAGACCGCAAACACCTTGGGAACGATCTCGCCGACGAGGACCAGCACGGCGGTGGTGATCGCCACGGCCAGGAGATAGGCCGGCACGCCGGGCCGGTCGAAATGGGGTGCGAACCGTTCCGTCAGGGCCTGCTGGATCCGCGTGCCCAGGAGGACGGCGATGGTGATGTTGACGAGCAGGTTGCCCACGAGGATGGTCGTGAGGATGCGGCCCGGCGATTCCATGAGCTGGGCCACGATGCGTCCCGTGGCGCCCGGCTCTTTCTGCATGCTGCGGACGCGCAGCTTGTGCAGGGAGAACAGGGCGGTCTCGGAACTCGAGAAAAAGGCCGAGCACAGGAGCAGCAGGACCAGCACCACGACCAGGCCGGGCGGCAGGTACTCGAATCCGGGGTAGGCCGGCGCCGCGGCCACCGTCCCCGGCGTGGCAGCCTCGGCGGCGGCCATCACGTCAAATCCCTCTCGTTCGCCCGGAGGCGCGCTCGAGGTGTCGACCACATACAGGAGCACGGCGATGCCGAGCGCCATCAAGACGGCCGCGGGTCGTATTCGCCCCCGCGGTCCGGGGTCACCATCCAAAGCTCTCAGAACCTCCTCATTCACGCAGCCCGTGCGCGGAGGGCCGGGCGGGCCCTCCTCAATCGAGCCAGCCCGCCTCGAGCGGAACGCCCAGATAGTGCGCCTGCCGGCGGGCCATTTCCTGGCGCGTACGCGCGGTGGCGTGATCGTAACCGAACAGGTGGAGCAGGCCGTGCACGAAGAGCAGGCGCACCTCGTCGCGCATGGCGGCGCGATCCCCCGCGCATCGCCGTTCCACCGTCTCCAAGGATATCACAATATCTCCCAGCAGCGCCGTCTGCCCGGGCTCCGGCTCTTCCTGGGGAAAGGACAGCACGTCGGTGGCGGCGTCGACGCCGCGGTACCGGGCATTGAGGTCGCGGATGAAGGGATCGTCGCAGAACACCACGCTGACTTCCGCCGTGCCTTCGACCCCCTCGTCGGCGCACAGGCGCTCCGCCAAGTCCCGCAATCGGGCCGTGGCGTAGAGGCGTTTGCGGGCCGACAGGTTGCGAATCTGCAGGTCGACCCGGACCGGCCGTTCGGCCGACGCTCCGGTCTTCTTAGCCATGATTCGGCCCGTCGGTCGCGTGGAAAGCGGCGAACGGTTTCCTCATCCGTCGCGCTGTATGGCTGGTATCGTTCTTCATGGCCTTTCGGCACGCCCTGCCCCGGGCGGCCCGATCAATCCCGATGCCCCGACACGGAAACCACGTTGGCCGGACGCTGTGAGAGGTCGGGCTCGGCGTTCTTTCGCTCGTCCAGGGTCGGGTAGGCGATGCGCGTGTGGAGGCTGCTCAACACCCGTTTCGAGACCACCTCGGCGATGATGTCGAGGTCCTTGAGGGTCAGGTCGCTCTCGTCGAACTGGCGGTCGGCGGCCCGGGCGGCGATGATCTTGTCGACGAACTCGCGCACCCGCTCCTCGTTGGGGTTCTTGATGGACCGCACGCCCGATTCCACCGCGTCGCAGATCATCAGGATCGCGGTCTCGCGGCTCTGGGGCTTCGGTCCCGGGTACCGGAAATCCTCTTCCCGGATGTCGCCGTGCTTCTGCTGGGCCAGGGCCTGCTGGTAGAAGAAGCTGATGAGCGACGTTCCGTGGTGCTCGAGGATGCCGTCGACGATCGGCTTGGGCAGGTGGGCCTCCCGCGCCATTTCGGCGCCCTGAATCACGTGGGCGGCGATGGCCCGGGCGCTCAGGCGCGGCGACAGGGTGTCGTGGACGTTCCCCTCGGTCTGGTTCTCGCTGAAGTACTGGGGCCGGCGCAGCTTGCCGATGTCGTGGTAATAGGCGCAGACCCGGGCCAGCAGGCCGTTGGCGCCGATGGCGTCGGCCGCAGCTTCCGCCAACTGGCCCAGCATGAGGCTGTGGGCGTAGGTGGCGGGGAC
Organism: uncultured Nitrospiraceae bacterium; assembly: GCA_964452795.1. Taxonomy (GTDB): domain Bacteria; phylum Hydrogenedentota; class Hydrogenedentia; order Hydrogenedentales; family SLHB01; genus CAYVOE01. The sequence goes on along the minus strand of CAYVOE010000331.1, from coordinate 3,661 downwards.
CTCGATGGCCATGCGGCTGAGGACCTCGTTGTTGAGGTCGGAGTACTCGAGCAACTGAATGTCCGTGGTGATGCCGAAGAGTTTTTCCAGGGGCGGCAGCAGGCCCGGCACGATGAACAGGCACGCCGCCCCGTTCAGCCCGATGAGCATCAGCTTGTGCAGGGCCGGCTCGGTAAACAGCGTGTCGGTGGCCAACGTGGCCGCGCACATGGCCAGAAGCCCCGCGACGATGGCCTTGACGGCCGCCCCCGCCATGTCGGTGCGCCGTCGCACCACGAAGATGCCCAGGGCGCCGGCGAAGGACATGGACGCGCTCACCACCAGCAACTGCCAGTCGTAGTCGAACTGGGCCGACAGGAGCGCCGAGATCAGGAAACCGACCACGGCCGCCATCCGGGCGTTCACCAGAATGGCCAGGGCGATTACCCCCGCCGCCACCGGGACCAGGTAGCCGAAAGAGCCGAAATAGGACACGATGCGGCCCACCACGAGGGTCCCGCAGAGGATCAGCAGCGACACGTACAGGTCGCGGGAGCGGGTGTCCCGCTTGGACCGCAGCACGGTGAGGGACCGGTCGAGGGCCACCAGGGCCAGGGCGGCGAAGATCCCGGCCGCCAGGACCGCCGGCAGCAGGCGGGTGGCGGAACCCTCCCGGCGCCGCTTCTCTTCGAGGTAGGTCCGGGCGTCGGTGCGGGTCTGCTCGGTCCACTCGTCGCCGGCGCGGATGAGGGGCTTGTTCACCGGGATGATGCGCGTCAGGGGCTCGACTTCGCGCCGGGCCGCCTCGCGGGCCGCCTCGGTGGCGATGGTGTCGAGCTCGAGGGTCGGGACGATGCCGCCCCGGGCCATTTCGAAGGCCGCCTGCCGTACCAGGGCGGAATCGACGGGCCCCAGCGGTTTTTCAGGGTCCTTGGCGACGAACTCGGCGGCCCGGGTTTCCAGGAGCTTGTGGGCGTCGTTGACCGTGGGCACCTGGATCAGGGGCAGCTCTTCCCGGTGCCTCATGATGTCGCCGATGGGCCGGTCGCGGTAAATGAGGATTTTGCGGTTCTGGAGCTGGGCCAGGGACGGCTCGGTGCGCGCCCGCGCGTCGGGCGGCAGAATGCCGTAGGTCAGCACGAACTGGAGCGACTGGCGCGCGGCGCGCCCCAGGGGTCCCGCGTAGGCGAAGGCGGGCGGCGAGATGCGCGGCGCTTCGAGGGCCTCGACCGCCTGGGGCGCGTCGATTTCCTCCGATTCCGGAGCGCGGTACACCCTCCGGGGGATCGAGTCGGCGCTGGGCATCAGCCATGCCGCCAGGGCGTCCGGGTTCTCGAGGGTTTCGAAGGGCGGTTTCGCGACCCGGTCGGCGGCGAATTGCC
>CAYVOE010000331.1:0-2290 GCA_964452795.1 uncultured Nitrospiraceae bacterium | reverse complement strand
AGGCGTCCTGGCGGGAATCGGAGGCGAGAAGGGCCTGGCGCATGACGCGGTCCACGTCGTCGCGGTACTCGTTCAGCGCCTCGATCCGGCCCTGAATTTCCCGCAATTGCCGCTCGACCACCTCGGGGTCCACCCGATAGGCGTCCCAGACCTTGGCGGCCGCCTCTTCGCGGGCCTCGGCGGTCTTGGCGAGGTCCACGCTCTCGAAGGTAAACTCGGCCCGCACGTCCTCGCGGGCGTACTGTTCGGTCTCGAAGCCGTAGTCGATCCCGGCCGGCGTGGGGTCGATCTTGGGGATCAACACCGCCACCAGGACTACAAAACTCGCGCCCAACGCCATGCGGGGGGCGCGTCTGCTCCGGTCAATGCCGTTGGAGCCCGGGGTCGAAGCGGGACGATAGACTCCGCTGCCCAGGCGCGATTTCTTTCGGCCCGATCTGCCGTAAATCATTCTTTATTCTCTATGACTCGCTTCGCCGCCCGAAGGCGTTCGATGATGCGATTCCTGCCGTTGGGCATCGGCCTCAAAGGCATCGATGATCCCCTGTACGAGGGGATGGCGCACCACGTCGCTTCGGGTCAGGTTGACGATCGCTATGCCTTCCGTGTTCTTGAGGATCCGCTGCGCTTCCACCAGGCCCGAGCGCGTGCCCCGGGGCAGGTCGATCTGCGTCACGTCGCCCGTGACCACCGCCCGCGAGCCCTCGCCCAACCGGGTCAGGAACATCTTCATCTGCTCGAGGGTGGTGTTCTGGGCCTCGTCGAGTATGGCGAAGGCGTGCGACAGGGTCCGCCCCCGCATGAACGCCAGCGGGGCCACCTCGATCATCTCCCGATCGATGAGCCGGCGCACCCGGTCCACGTCCACCATGGAATACAAGGCGTCGTAGAGCGGGCGCAGGTACGGGTTCACCTTCTGCTCGAGGTCGCCCGGCAGGAAGCCCAGGTTCTCTCCCGCCTCGACGGCCGGCCGGGTCAGGATCAACCGGCTCACTTCCTTGTTGAGCAGGGCCGACACGGCCGCCGCCATGGCCAGGTAGGTCTTGCCGGTACCCGCGGGGCCGATGGCGAGGGTCACGTCGTGGGATCGAATGGCGTCGAGATAGCGCTTCTGGCCGTGGGTGCGGGGCTTGATCTGGATGTCCCGCCGCAGGGCCCGAGGCACCTCCGACATCACGCTGCCCAGTTGGGACACGTTGCGGTTGCGGGCCTCGCTCAGGGCGTAGTTCACGTCGGCCATGGTGGGCGTATGACCGTTGCGCACCGCCACCAGCATCTCGTCCAGCATCTCGCCCACCATGGAAGTGCTGGCCTCGTCGCCGATGACGACCACCTTGGCGCCGCGGTCGATGATCCGGACGGGGGCCTCTTCCTGGATGCGCTTGCGCAGCTCCCCGTTCCGGCCCAGAAGCTTGATCGCTTCTTCCTGGCTGTTAAGATGTATTTCGTGCGTCAGTTTTGACAAGTGCTCCTGTGGGGAAGCGGTGACCTACGGCACGGCTTCGATCCGGTAAACCTTTTCTTCCGGACGAACCCATCCTTTGCTGCGCCGAATCGACGCTTCCCATTCCACCGGGTCGGATTCCAGGTTCTTGACCAGTTCCTCGAGGCGGGCGTCTTCCGCCCGCAGAATTTCGAGCTCTTCCCGCAGTTGTCGGACGTATTGCTCGCTTTCCAGATATTTCTGGTATTGGCCCTCGATGTCGCGGTACTGCCCATAGCCCATCAGAAGTCCGACCATCACCAGAAAGCTCGCCACATAACGCAAGAAGGAACGCATGGTCCGACCTTACAATCCGTTATAGCGCCCGCGGAGGGGGCGGCTTCGGGCCCGTATCGAGGCCGGGCCCGGCGCTGCATGCGCCGGACCCCGCTTCAACACGTCGATTGGCCCGGGTCCGTCGCCGAACCCGCGGTTGCTTCCTATAGGAACACGCGTCGGTCTCCGCTTATTTTCCCAGGTTGTAGAAGGTCTGCAATCCCTGGTACACGGCCTGGTCGCCGAGCTGCTCCTCGATCCGCAACAACTGATTGTACTTGGCAACCCGGTCGCTGCGCGACAACGACCCCGTCTTGATCTGGCCGGCGTTGGTGGCCACGGCCAGGTCGGCGATGGTCGAGTCCTCGGTTTCGCCGCTGCGATGGGAGATCACGGGGGTGTAGCCCGCGCGCTTGGCCATCTCGATGGCTTCGAGGGTCTCCGTCAGCGTGCCTATCTGGTTGACCTTCACCAGGATAGAGTTGCCGATCCCTTCCTGGATCCCCCGCCGGAGGTACTCGGTGTTGGTGA
>CAYVOE010000330.1:0-6087 GCA_964452795.1 uncultured Nitrospiraceae bacterium | reverse complement strand
AGACCGCGACCAGTCGTCCCGAGCCCGATCCCGACGTGGTCGCCGCCGCGGACCGCGCGCTGCGCGCCGGTGACCGGGACCGTGCCAGCCGTCCGGCTGGTTTCGACATGCAACGGCGTCGTCGGACCGGAAATCGCTTCCTGGCCCCTGCCGGGTCCGCCCGTGGCGGCTCGGGCGCCGGCCCACGACGAGCGGGTGGCCGTGCTGTGCCGGGAACCCCGCGGCGCCGGCGCCCTGCTTCACGTCCGCAACGTCGCCACCGGCGAAGTCATCGTCGATGCGCTCCCGGTGACGGACGCGCCCGACAGTCCCGTCCACCGGTCGCCGGCGGGCCTGGCCTCGAGCCCCGACGGCCGTTGGCTCTACGTCCTCACCACCGGCTACGCCGCCGACAATCCGTCCGGGGAACCGTCGTCGTGGCTTCATCGTTTCGATACCGGACGATTCCTGACGGGCCCGCCCCTCGAGCTGCCGGGGGCCGCGGAAACCGACGGTACGCCCCTGGTTTGCGGGTCCGACGGGGCCTGTTGGGCGGCCACGCGCGATCCCGGCGCGGGTTTCGCCTACGTGACCCGGGTGGTGTACGACGACGAGCCGACCATCGAGGCCCAGGCGCCTTACTTCGGCGTGGACGGGCCGGTCCGTGTGGCCGTGGCTCCGGAAGGGGCCTCGGCGGCCGTGGCCGTGGGCAGCCGCCTCGAGATTTGGTCGGAAGGCCGGCCGGACGCTGCCGCCGCCTCGTTCGCCGCGCCCATCGCTGTGCTCGAATGGTCTTCCGAAGGGATCGTGGCAGGCGAAGAGAACCGGGTCCACCTGTTGGACCCCGCCACCGGCGACGTCCTGACCCGGGTGGCTTTCGACACGGGCGTGGTCACGGGCGGGGCGGTCATCCCGGCGGCGGTCCTGCCGTCGCCCGATACGGACGGCGACGGCGTGGTCGACGCCGACGAGACCCGCCTCGGCACCGATCCCCGTCGACCCGATTCCGACGGCGACGGCATTCCCGACGGCGTGGACCCCGACCCCGCGAAGCCTTCGCCTCGGCCGGCGTTTCCTGCCGTCATCGAGTTTCACGGCGAGTCCATGGGCGAGGAGATGCGCGCCCTGTTGCCCGCCACCCCCTGGCGCGTGGAAGTCGACCCCGACACCGCGCCGTGGCTGAGCGTATACCCCCGAGAAGGGGAGGCCGGCGAACCCTGCTACATGGGCGTCGACCCCGACGGCTATCCCGCCGACGGAGGCTTCCGGGAAGGCGCGCTTACCCTCCACGGCGCCGGCCTGTCGACGCGGATCGGGGTTCGCGTGGTGCCCCCGCCCGAGGGCGACCCCACGGCCTTGTGGGTCCTCGGCGATTCGGCCCGGCCCCTCGACGACGCCGGACCCGACGGGTACCGGTCCTTGGCGGCCCTGCTCGAAGGTCCGCCCCATCTGTTCCGTCATCGGGTGGCCCCGGGGGCCTACCTCGACGATCTTTCGCCCTACCGCGTCGTGATCCTCGATGCCGAAGCGGCGGCCCGCGGCGCCCTCACCCGTCCCCGGACCCTGGATTTCGTGGCGGGAGGCGGCGCGCTGCTGTTCCTTGCAGGGGGAGACGCGGCGACGGCGCCGTCCCTGACGACCTGGCTGGCTCCCCTGGGCCTGTATCTTGACCCCGTCGAGGCCCTCGACGGGCCTTTCCCCACGAACCGGACCGACTGGGTGTGCCGCCACTGGGACGCCTTCGTCCTGGAAGGCGGAACGGGCATCCGCGCCGACGACCCCGGCAGCGTGCTGGTGCCCGGACCCACCGCCAGCGGTCTGGCCGTGTTGGCGGGCCGCGCCCACGGCCGCGGACGGGTCGCCGTGCTGGCCGCGCCCACGCCCCTGCTCAACAAGGCCCTCGAAGATCCCGCCCACCGCCGGTTCGCGTCCGACCTGTTCCGTTGGCTGGCACGGGCAGGGACCGAGGCGCGCGACCTCGACGGAGACGGGCTGCCCGACCATCTGGAAGACCTCAACGGCAACGGCGTGCGCGATCCGGGGGAAACCGACCGGTTCCTGGCCGATACGGACGGCGACGGCATCCCCGACGGCGCGGAAGACCGCAACGGCAACGGGATCGTCGACGAAGGAGAGACGGATCCGCGCAATCCCGACACCGACGGCGACGGCATTCCCGACGGCGCCGACCTCACGCCCCTGCCCGAACCCGGCACGCCCCACATCCAGCGGGTGGAGCCTTTCAGCGGGCCCGCCGAGGGCGGATACCGCGTCCGCGTCACGGGCCGGAACTTCGGCCCCGGCATCCGCCTGTGGTTCGGCGACCGGCCCGCCGAAGACGTGGAACGGTTCGGCTCCACCGTCCTTATCGCCACGGTGCCGCCCCGTCCCGAGCCGTCCGACCGGCCGTTGGATGTGGACGTCCGTGCCGCCCTGCGCCCTGACGGGTCCTCCGGCCGGCTGCCCGGCGGGTTCCGCTACACGCCCCGCAGCCGCGTCCGACTGGTCTTGACCGCCGCCCCTCCGAAAGACCGGCGCCCCGGCACCATCGCCGTGCGCCTGGAAGGGCCCCCCAACGTGCCCATCGGCCGGGTATCCCTTCGCCTCGAGGCCGAGACGCCCGGCGTGGTGCGGTGGACGTCGGTGGAGCCCGGTGCGGCCGCCGAGCACGCCGGTCGCGTCGTCGAGCAACGTCCCGCGCCGTCCGGCGGACTGTGGATCGACGTGTCGCCCGGAGCCCGGGCGGATGCGGGTGGAGAGCTTGCCGTGGTGCGCTGGACCGGCCAGGTGCCCTACGGCACCTCGGGAAGCCACGTCTTTTCCGCCGCCTCCATCCACGTGCGGGCTCCCAACGGGGAACCCCTCGACGTGGAGACGACGCCCGCCGTCTCCGTTCCGGCCCTGTAATCCCGCGCGTCCGGAAGACAGATCGCACCCCTGGATGCATTCTTGACCCGGCAATTTCGGCTACTTAACGGTAGGTAACCCCCAAAAAAAGAGGAGCGAGCGCAGGTAGCGGGGGAACTACCTTGATCGCGCTCGCCAGTGGTGGGAACCAGCCGAGAACGGCTGCAACCGAGGGGGCTTGGGGAGGAGCCGACCCTGCGGTCAGTCCAGTAAACGCATCAGGCGTCAACGATATTCCAGCCGCCGCGGAAACTTTTCGGCCCGAAACCGGTCGTCGCCGGCTCGCAGGGTCCCCGGTTCCCACGGCCCCAAGCGGCCCGGATGAAGCGGGTCTAATCGTCGCCGCCGAAGGCGCGAATGACCTCGAGCACCTCCTCGGAGACATCGGCTTCCTGGCCGACGACCAGCGGGGTGCGGCCGAGGCCGTCGAAGGCGTTGGGTTGGGCGCCGTTCTCGAGAAGAAATTGAGCGATGGCGGCCTGGCCGGACTGGGCGGCCTTGTGGAGCGGGGTCATGCCGAAGCGGCCCTGGGGCTGGTTCAACGCCGCCGGGTTGGCGGTGAGCTCCTCACGAACGGTGTCGAGGTCGCCCTTGCCGATGGCGACAAAGAGGGGGCTCTCCGGGTCATCGGGCACGGCGCCCATTTGGACGTCGCGGTTGCCGCAACCGACCACCCCGACCCCCCCTACGCATACAAAAAGCAAGAAAACGAGAAACCGGCGCGAAAACATTCGCCTCCTCCTGTTGATGAACACGGCCGATTCGATGGAACCGCCCGGCCCGCGGACGGTGGTCGCGGGCCGGGCGTGGGGGGTACAGGTTGCCGGCGCGATCAGGTGCGGCCGAAGATGGCGTGGGCCGCCGTGACCGGGAACTTCGGCTGCGGGTACTTCTTGAACTCGACATGGCCGTCCATGAAGAGCACGTTGCAGCCGCCCGGGATGTGGTTGAACCGGGAGATGTAGTCCGAGTCGCCGGCCACGTACACGATGCGGTCCCACATGACCGCGATGGTGCTCTGGGCCTGAGCGCCCGCCGCCGGGTTGTTGATGTCGGTGATCATGAACCGCTCCATCCCTTCCTTGATCTTGCGAAGGGTGGTGCCGCCGGCGGTGCCTTCGGCCCGGGGGATGGGGTTGATGGCAAGGCCGCTCGAGGCGGCGCGGGCGTCGATGTTGGCCTGGAGCGTGGCCCAGGGGACTACGGAGGAGGGGTCATAGTCGGAGCTCAGGGCCTGGTCCACCACCTTGCGCAACGGGTCGGCCGTGTGGCTGGCGTAGTCGGAACCGGTGGTGTATTCGGTGCCGCCGGCGGCATTCGTGGCGTAGCCGCGGATCGTCATGTTGAGCACGGCGAAGGCCCCGTCGGTGTCCAGGACGTACCCGTAGTAGTAGTAGCTCTGCTGCTCGTCGTTGCCGATCTTGGCCACGTCCAGCATGCCGTAGGCCGGGTCGGCCACGCAGTCGTTCTGGCAGTAGCCGCCGCCGGGACAGGTCATGCGCTCTTCCAGCACGTCGATGTTAACCGCCGACGGGCAGATGATGAGGTTCTTCTCGGTCACGTACTCGGGGTACACGGACGGCATGTAGACGCCCGCCCGCACCCGGCCGATGCGCCGCACACAAGTCTCGTCGCGTGAGTAGTCCTGGTTCTGAATGCGCGGGAACATGCCCTTGCTTTCGCTCGAGAACATCTTGAACACGATGCCCCACTGCTTGAGGTTGCTCTGGCAGGAGGCGCGGTTGGCGGCTTCCCGGGCCCGGGCGAGGGCGGGCAGGAGAATGGCCGCGAGGATGCCGATGATGGCGATCACCACGAGCAATTCGATTAGTGTGAAACCGGTCTTGCCTTGTCTCATGAATTTGCTCCTTTGTCGCGGATTTCTATGTTTGCGGATGACGGTATTACGTGGAAAGCAGACTTTTTCGCGTGGAAAGCCCCGCCCACGTCCGGCACAAGGGGTTGGGGAACGAGTGGAATCCTGCACCTCCCTTCTTCACCAGTGCGGGAGGTCGCCTGTTACGCTCGGAACGGCGGATTGCGGACGCCTCCACGCCCTCAGTCTAAGCCTCAATCGTTAAGGCGGTGTGAGATCGGGAACGCATGAGGGATCAGGAGTTGCCGTTTAACCCAGTCCTGACCTAGTATTTGAAACAACGGCATGCCGAAACGTGCCGATACTATAGAGGCGACGCGCCCGTTCGGCAATGGGAGGAGTTGACGGATTTGTCTGAAATTGACATCGGCGCCGCCGCGGACGTGGAATTCCTCTCCGTCGCGCGCTGGCGGGCCGGCTCCGAATGGCACCCCCGTCCCCACGCCCACCCTTTCTGCGAAGTCATCGTGGTGACCCAGGGCCGGGAGCGGGCCCGGGTGGCGGGCAAGGAACTGGTCTGCGACGCCGGCCACGTGCTGGTGTATCCGCCGGGATGCCGCCACGAGGAATGGCAGTTGGGAACGACGCGCCTCGAGTTCTACTGCGTCGAATTCACCTGGCCCCGGTGCCCGGAACAGATGCCCCACCTCGTCCACGACCGACAGGGACGGATCCTCGAGCTGGCCCGGTGGCTCGATTCCGAGAGCGTGGCCCGGTATCCCGGCGACGGGGCCTACCGCCGGATGGTGACGCGGATGCTTGCGGCGGAACTGTTGCGGCTGACCATGAGCCCGCCGAAGAAGGTCGTGGAACAGGTCTGCGGGTTCGTCCACGAGCACCTTTCCGAGCCGCTGGCCCTCGACGACCTCGCCGGCGCCTGCGGCCTCAACAAGTTCCACCTCCTCCGGTCCTTCCGTTCTCTCACGGGATTGACGCCCATGGAGTACGTGCGCATGGCGCGGCTCGACACGGCGCGCCGGCTGCTCCTGGCCACCGACCTCCCCCTCAAAGAGATCGCCCCCCGGGTGGGATTCGCCAACGAGTACCACTTGTCGCGCCTGCTCAAGGCGCGCTACGGCCGCGGCGCCCGCGACCTGCGCCGCCAGACCCACCGCACCGAAGCCAAGTCCGGCGAGTCGGCGGATCGATGAGCCCCCGGCGTGGCGTAGGCCTCGGATTGACGCGTGAGTGTTCGCCGAAGGCGATGGAAGTGTACCGCGTCCCCCGCCGTCGACGCGACTGTTCCGGAATCCATAATCGCCCGTGAGGAAAATTCCCCGAAGGGGATACATAGGTTAGCCCAGGGTCAGCGAGCGTAAGCGAGC
>CAYVOE010000329.1:0-6094 GCA_964452795.1 uncultured Nitrospiraceae bacterium | reverse complement strand
ATCCCCTTCGGGGAATTTCCTTCAGGGCGGAAGGTGAATCCAGAACAGTCGTGTTGACGGCGGGGTGAGGCGGTGCACGTGTTTCCGCCTCCAACTGAATAATCCCCAAGCGGACGAACGCGCCGGAACGGTCATGTCGGGTACCCGTCCCGTGCGACGTGTGTGTACTCCCCTGGGTGAAGCCGGGGCTCGGATCGTGTCACGTCGAGATCGCGTCTCTGGAGTGGGCGCTGAGATCGCCGCCTTTCAGAGGGCTCACCCGGATTCCTTTCCCACTCGCGGACCGACGGGGATTTGACGTTATGACGAATTCCGAGGCGTCGATCGTGCCGGGGCGCGGGGTGTTCGCGGACCGGGTCCAGGCGGATGTCTTTCCCGGTGTAAGGGGGTATTTCCGGTGGTGGAGGCCCCCTCGGTCCTGGGCGACCTACCCTCGTAAGTCCCGTTGTTTCCGGGGTTTTCCTCCCTCGGCCGGGCTGCGCGACGGAGGCGTCTGCGCCCCTGTCGACTCTCGTCTTTCGAGCTTTGCCGGCCCGTACAATCGGGGCTTCCGACGCACGGCGAAAGATGGTATGGTTCTTGCCCGCCTTAAGAGGAAGAATGAATCCGGGGTGTGGCGCCGCGGGATCTAGCGCAACCGGATCTGTTATGATTGCGTTTCCCGGCGGGATAAACGGGGCGCAGCTTTGTCAAAATCCGTGCGAAGGACGAAAAGTGCCTGGCGACCGGCAGGAGTGCTCCCGCAAGTCCGGTCGGCAAAATGCCGAAAAACACTGGGCGATAGAGAATGATCCGGACGGCCCCCGAGGGGTGCTGTGAAGGCTTTGGGCCTCCTGCAGCGCGGGGAGTCGTCGGCGTTCAGGCGAGAGGGGAGAGGGTTTATGTCCCTACAGAGTGGAGCGTTTGGAGGAAGCGTGCGACGCCGGGCGGGTTTCGGGAGCCGCGCCGGCTCGACCTTTTTCGGGTTGAGCCTGTGCGTCGTGGGACTCTATGCCGCGTCGGCCGGGGCGGCGCCGGGGGCCGTCGCCAACGCGACGGTGTCGGCGGACGGGTCCCGGGTCACCTTCACGCTCGAGGGGATGAACGGGGCGGCCATATCGGGATTCGAGGCGGGGAAATCGGCGGTGTTGCGCGTCACCGGGAAGGGATTTTCGGGGACGACGGCAGGCACGGTGTCGCGAACGGTGGAGACGCTGTTTCGGAGCGCTTCGGGCGCTTCCCCTGCGACGGTAACGCTGGACCTGGCGGAATGGATCCACGCGGACGACACGAATGTGAAGCTCGATATGGACGCGGGAGCCTTTCACGACGGCGCCCGCGCTTCGACGGGCGTGTCGGGCGGCGCGGTGACGAACGGCAGCGGGCTGGAGTATCCCATTCCGGCGGCGGCGATCGTGTCGGAGGAGCTGGTCCGGCATACGGGGCCGTTCTACGTGGACGTGTATGCCTGCGGACCGGCCTATTCGGGATATCGGGACCAGTTCGGCATCGCGGCGGTGACGGTGGAAGTGACGGACGGCGCCGGCAAGACGGCGACCCATACGGCCACGGCGATGCAGCTCATCGACCGCATCGGCGAGTTCGGCTGGCAGAACCGGTGGCAGGCCTTCCGGGTGGGACCGTTCAACCCGGGCAACGGCGGGGACTGGGGCGCGGGGGGCGCGGCTTCGGGAGTGGCGTCGGTGGTGGCGCGGGCCTATCCCCGCGTGGGCGACGAGGGCAGCGTGCGCGCCACGGAGCCCGCTTACGTCTTTCTGGACAAGAACAATTCCTATGAAGTGCGGCACGCGGTGGTCAATTCCGCCACGGGCAACAACGCCACCGGCCGGATCGGCACGGGAGACGGCGGATTCGCCGCCGGGTCGGACCAGATCAGCGCCGCGGCGAAGAGCAAGCCGTTCAAAGACATTCAGGCGGCCCTGAGCGCCTGCCAGCGGGGCGACGGCACCACGGCCGGGCCCGCCCACGGCAAGGCCTCGTGGTCGGTGGTGTATCTGGCGCCGGGGTCGCACCTCCTCGGCGATTACCACTACGCCACGCGCACGGACACGCGCGACGGTCCGGCCATCGTCACCCGCCTTCCGGGGGCGACCCGGGACAGCGTGGTGTTGGCGGGGTCTCCGAACAGTTGCGGCATCCGGACCAACGCCCTGTGGCTCGAGGGCCTGCGCATCGCCGCCACGACGGCCCCGGTGCTGCGCACGCTGAACCAGATGTATTACCCCGAGGGACCCCTCGGCGATTTCGAGTATCTGAAGATCCGGAACTGCGCCCTGTCGGGCCCGGGACGGACCGATTCGACCTTCACCCACTGGACGGATGGGTTCGAGAAGGTGCTGGCCTATGCCATCTCGTGCACCGATGCCTGGGCTCCGTTGCCGGCCATCCGCGACAGCTCCTACGCCAACATCGGGAGCTCTTTCGCCTACGCCCGTGATAACTCGGTGTGGGCGAACCACGTGATATCCATCGACGGCTCGGGGCTGAACCAGCCGGCGGACGTGGTGCGGTTTTACGGCGACGTCGACAACGTGATCTTCCACAACAACCTGGTGCGCGACATCGCCAATGTTCGGCCCGTGCCCTATGCGCGGGGTTCGGGCCAGACGGCGAGCAGCTTCGCCATGACCCTCAACGTGCAGGAGTCGGACGGCCAGACGCCCCCGAGCGAGATGGGCGATATGGCCTTCGACTCGTGGTATCTCTACCACAACGTGTGGGAGGGCGGGCTCGAGTACCGCAACGACGGCGGTGCCCTGGCTCAGACCAACCTGTGGGTGATGCGCAACGTGTTCGGCGACCTGACGGCGGTGAACGATCCCGGGGTTCCGTCCACGGGCCACATTCAGAACCATAACGCCAACGAGGGCGGGTTCCGCAAGGGACTGGGCTGGACCCTGGGAGCGAACTGGACCGCCCTGTTTGTGGACTGGGTCGGAGGAATCTACGCGCCGGAGGGGGCCGCCCTGTTCAACCGGTGGTCCGACCCGGTGGCGCCCTTCGACGCGGCCGGCGTGCCCATGCCGACGGACGGGACAGGGGCCATCGGCGCGCTGCAGAACGCGTCGATCGTGGTGGTGGACACCACGCCGCCCACTTCGGGAACCCTGGCCCCGCTGCCGGCGTACGTCCAGAGCGGCCCTGTGAACGTAGCCTATTCGGGCGTGTCGGACAGCGAATCGGGCCTGGAATACGTGGAACTGTGGGTCCGGAAAGGCTCGGGAGCGTGGCAGCCGACGGGAATGAAGGCCACAACGGCTTCGGGCCAGTTCGCCTACAACGGGTTCTCGGGCGAAGGGACCTACAGTTTCGCCATCCGCGCCACCGACAAGGCCGGCAACACCAGCCCCACGCCCACGGGTAACGGCGGGGTCCAGACTGTGTTTGACGCCCAGGCGCCGACCGGCGGCGCTATCACCGTGGCGGCGTATACGAGCTCGAGCCCCATCGCGGTGTCGTATTCCGGCGTTACCGACGGCGGCAGCGGCGTGGCGGCGGTGGCGCTCTTCGTGAAGAAGGGCAGCGGCAACTGGACCGATACGGGCCTGAGTTCCGCCGCCGCCTCGGGCAGCTTCAGCTTCGCGGCGTCGGGCGACGGGACCTATGCCTTCGCCCTGCGGACCCGCGACAAGGCGGGCAAACAGAGTCCCGTGCCCTCGGGGTCGGGCCTGGCGGCGACGGTGGTGGACACGGTGCCGCCCACGGGGGTGGCCCTGAGCGCGCCGCCCTTTGCCCGGCAGGCGCCTGTGACGGTGACGTACAGCGGCGCGGCCGACGCGGGCAGCGGCGTGAAAGAGGTGCGCCTCTTCTACCGCTACGGCACGGGATCGTGGAAGGATTCGGGCGCCGTCCTCACGGGGGCGTCGGGCTCCTTCGCCCTCAGCGGGTTCACCACGGTGGGGCCCTACCACCTGGCCGCGCAGGTTACCGACAAGGCCGGCCTCAAGTCGCCGGCGCCTTCGGGACAGGGAAGCGCCACCATCGTCTTCGACAACGTGGCGCCCACGGGCGGCGCCATCAGCGCCCCCGCCAGCACGGGGACCACGCCCATCGCCGTGCAGTACAGCGGCGTGAGCGACGGGTCCGGCAGCGGCGTCGACACCGTGGAGCTTTGGGTGCGGCGCGACGGCGGAGCCTGGACGGCCACGGGCCAGACGGCTTCGGGCGGCGCCGGCTCGTTCAGCTATGCGGGCGCGGCCGAAGACGGGACCTATGCCTTTGCCCTGCGCGCGACCGACAAGGCGGGCAACGCGCAGCCTGCGCCCACCGGCGCCGGCCTCGCCACCACGGTCTTGAAACGCGAATTCTCCGCCGGCGTGGCCTCGGCGCCCGCCTACGCCACGGAGTCGCCCCTGTCGGTCACCTATTCGGGTGCGCGGTCGGGCGACGGCAAACCGGTGAAGGTGCGCCTGTGGAGCAAGAAGGGCGACAACGGCGCGTGGTCCGATACGGGCCAGGTGGCGACGGGCGAAGAGGGCGCCTTCTCCTTCGCATTCGCCGGAGAGGACACCTACTACTTCGCGGTTCAGGCCGAGGACAGCTCGGGCAAACGCACCGCGGCGCCCTCGGGCACCGGGCAGGCCAAGACGGTCTTCGACACCACGCCGCCCGTGGCCGGCACCCTTCGGGCCCCGGAATACGTGCGGACCGTGCCCATCCGGATCGAGTACGAGGGCCTCAGCGACAAGGGCAGCGGCCTCAAAGAGGGCCGGGTCTGGGTGAAGAAGGGTCCGGACGCGCCCTGGCAGGATACGGGCATCGTGGTGCACGGTGCGGAGGGCTCCTTCGACTACGGCGACGCCCAGGAAGACGCCCGGTACTACTTCTACCTGCAGGTCTTCGACAAGGCCGGGCTGAGCACGCCGGAGCCGACGGACGACCTGGTACTGGGGACGACCGGCGACTGACCCCCGGTACGTAACAGACCCATTAATAACGAGAAGGGCAGGCCTTTGCGGGCCTGCCCTTTCCTTTGGGGTCGGTGTGTCTTGCGGCGCGGGTCAGCTCCGACGGGCGCGACCCCGGCGCAGGCGCAGGGCGCCCACACCGGCCATGCCCAGCGCCATCAGCGCCACCGCCGGCGGAACCGGCACCACCGCCGGCGAGAAGGTCGCCGTGAGGACCACGTCGTTGTAGTCGAAATCGCCGTCGAGGAGGTCTTCAAAGGCGATGACGAAACGATAGGGGTCGGCGGTGCGGAAGATCAGCGCGTAGATCCCGTTGTTGCGATAGGCGTTCGGGTTCGGGATCCCGTGCTCGCCCTGGTTCCACAGATAGTCCGTGGAGAGCGAATACAGGTCGCCGTGACGGTTCACGTCGAGGCGCAGGTCCCACGGGTCTGTGATGCTGGCGAAATCGCCCTGACCCGGGGTCACGTGGGGCCGGGCGATGCCGGTGGGGTCCGGCGCCAGGCCCAGGCTCACCTCGTTGCCGGCGTCGTCGACCACCGTCAGCTCGTGCTGCGCCCCCGCCAGGTTCACCTCGAAGGTGATGTTGTAGTCGCCCCGGAAGAACTCCTGGAACGGGAGCGGCGCGGAACCGTAGCCCGGCTCGCCGTTCGCATAGGCCGACGGCAACACCGCCAAATCGAACAGGTCATTCCAATCGGTGATGTTCGTGCCTTCGATCTGGTTGTACACCCGGCGCAGGTTGGTCTCGCCGCCGTCCACCAGGATCTCGAACGTGGAATCCGCGGGACCGAAATCCCGGGTGTAGTACGTGGCCGCGCCTGCCGGGAGCGACGCCGCCCAACCCAAGACCGCCAGTACCGCTGCTGTGGATCGAATACTCATATGCTTCCTCACTCTGACTTCGGATCGAAATCCCGCTTCACCCGGGAGAAACGGCCCCGGGACCACCGCCCGACCTGCGTAGAACTAAAGCGGGAACCATGCCAAAATGAGGAGGAAGTTGTAACGGATTGATTGGAAAAGACTTATGCGCTCGTGTTGCCTGCCGCCTCACGCCTCGGCCTCACTTCAGCTTCAAACTTCGGTCAGGCGTGAATATCAAAAAGTGGTCTTGAGTGCATAACAGGGGCGCAGGTGTGAGTAATATTGGTTGGATCGACGAATGCGGGGTTCTGCGTCTTCCT
>CAYVOE010000328.1:5605-6097 GCA_964452795.1 uncultured Nitrospiraceae bacterium | reverse complement strand
TGAAGTCGCCGCCGGCCCGGCTCGTGGCCTGTTTCTCTACGTAGAGCTGAACGTAGCGGGCCCGCCGGCCTTCGAGCGGGATCGCCGCCTTGAGGTCCACCAGCCCGTCCATGCCCATCTCGCCTGCGGGGGCGAACTGCCGGTCGTCGCCGGCCAGGCTGACGCGGACCACGTCGGGCACGTAATTCCGGTCGAGGCCGCCGTACCACTGTTCCGCGCTCTTGAGCGCGATCTCGCTGCCCAGATCGACGGTGATCACGAAGAACGCGGGCAGGTCCTGGATCTCCCAATCCACGGCGTATGTGCCCATGAACAGGCCGTATTTCAGCAGGACATCGGCCTCGGCCGGCGGGGTCAGATCGATGAGGTAGGTGTTGTGCTCCTCGAGGAGATCGTCCTTCTTCAGTTCCGTCCACAGGAGGTTGTCCTGCATCACGGCGAGCCGTTCGAACCGTTCGATCGCTTCGCACAGTTCGCCGAGTCGGAGGGGCG
>CAYVOE010000328.1:0-5595 GCA_964452795.1 uncultured Nitrospiraceae bacterium | reverse complement strand
CGAGAACGGGCTCCGGCGCCGCCGTCCAGCCGGGAAGGGTATCTTCGGGGAAGCGGACGTACTCGACGTAGGCCCGTCCGCCCCGCTCGACGAAATCGAGCAGGGCCCGCGCCGCTTCCGCCGAAAGCGCAAGCGGCTCGGGTGTCATGGGCGCGCAGATCGCCACGGCGTCGTACCGGTCGAGGTCTTTCGTCGCCAGGACGTCGGGCGCGGCGGCCTCGTCGACCGCCACGCCGAAATGTTCGAAATTACGGCGGAACTCCGCCGTAAGCTCCGGTTCGCCGATCAGCAGGACGCCGGGAGGCGATGCGGCAGCGCATCCCCCGCACAACACCAGCGACACCATCAGAGAACTCGCCCTCATCCCCGGCTTTCCCTCCCCGTTCGGCCCCGCAACGGGTCCGCTTCTTTGGAACTCGCTATACGATCTCGAGGGTCAACAGCAATCCCGCGGCGATAGGCGCGTTGCACCAGCCGGTGTACACCGAGTACATCCCGCCTTCGTCGAGGGGATTCTGATGGTTGGCCCGCCCGCGCCATTCCTTGCGCACCACGTCGTAGGACCCGCGCCAGGCGCCGTCCCACAGGGGCGACTCGTCTCGACTGGGGATCGCCGCCAGGAAACGTCCCAGGGCCACGGCGGCGTCGCGGTAGGCTTCCCTGCCCGTGGCGCGATAGGCCTCGACAAAGGCGAAGAGGCCGTAGCCGTTGGTATACACCAGGTCCGCCAGGTCGGGGTCGTTCTGCTCGGACGCGTCGAGGCAAGTGGCGTCGCAGTTGCGGATCGCCCCCGTGTCGGCGGCCAGCGACAGGACGAAGTCGCCGCAGGCCGTCAGCTCGCGTTCGAGGTCCTCCTCGAGCAGTTGCCGGGCCACGCTGAACGCGAGGAGCGACATGGCGCTCTCGGACGATACGGGCCGCCAGTTCTCGCGCTGGTTGATCTCGAAGGTGGTGCGCATGCGTCCGCCGGGCAGTTGCAGCGACTTCAGGTACTCGAGGGCGCGGAGGGCGCTGTCGCGGTAGGCGTCCTTGCCCGTGCGGCGCCACAGGCGGGCCAGCCCGATGAGGGGCCACACCACGAAACAGGTGCCGGGATAGTCCGTGTCGTCGAGGCGCCACCAGCCGGCCTCGGTCTGCTTTGCCACGAAGTAGTCGCCCAGCTTCACCGCGGCCGCTTCCAGCGGCACCGCCGGGAAGGCGTCGGCCAGCTCCATCATAATCCCCAGGAACTTGCCGTTGTCGTTGGGCCAGATCCCCGCCCCCGACTCCTTGTAGGTCACCGTCCGGCCCTCCGGCGGGATGACGTCGAAGAAGGGAAAGGGACCGCTGGGATACTGGCGGCTGCACGCATAGGCCAGCAGGTTGCCCGCGATGCGGTCGAGCTCCGGCTCTTCGGTCTGCTTGCCGAGCGTGTGGAAGGCCCGGGCGACCTCGCTGTTGCAGTCGGGCCGCACCCAGTATTGGATCGTGCCGGCGTCGACCAGGACCCGTTCCCACACGCCGCGCCGGCCTTCCGGATCCGGAAGCATGACGCGCCGGATCCAATCGATGGTGCCTTGGGCGGCGGCCGTGAATTCTCGAGCGAGCGCCTCGCGCTCCGCGTTTTTCGATTGTACGAGAGTCAACTCAATCCCCTTTACAATTGGTTCGCCCGCGCGGGTCCCTAGGATTCCCGAACCACCAACTCGGGGCTCAGGTCCACCGAACTCACCGGGCGCCCCTCCATCAAATCAAGCAGCATCTGGACCGCCAGCTCGCCCACCGTCTCCTGCGGCTGGCGAATGGTCGTCAGGCGGGCCCCCGCCTGCATCGACGAAATGTCCAGGTCGTCGTATCCCACCACCGACAGGTCCCGCGGCACGGCGATGCCCAGCTCATGGGCCGCCCGCAACGCCCCCAGGGCCGCGTAGTCGTTCACCGCAAACAGGGCCTGGGGCACCCGATTCTTCGCGTGGAGACGGCGCAGCGCCTGCCGTCCCTGTTCCCATTGCGTAACGGGCTCCGGAAACAGGCAGGCCTCCGGGTCGAATTCCATTCCGGACTCTTCGAGGGCCCGACGGAACCCCGCCAACCGCTCGCGCCCCTCGATCGTCGTGGGATCGCCCGGAAGGTGGTAGGGGCGGACCCGCCGGGTCCGAATCAGGTGGAGCGTCGCCTTGTACGCCCCCTCCTCGTTCCGGATCCGGATGCTCGGACCGGGCAGACCGGGCTCGTGGCGGAATACCTGGACGCACGGCACCCCCGACGATTTCAATTCCTCGTAGATTTCGAGCCGGTCGCAGTGGGGAACGAGGATGAGCCCGTCCACGCCCCGGCTGATGAGGTCCGCCAGGTGGTTGGCCTCGACCTGCGCGTTCCAGCCGGCGCTGCAGATCACCACGCGGTAATCCGCCAGCAGGGCCCGGTCCTCGATGCCCTGCAGCACCTTGGCGTAGAACGACCCCGCCACGTAGGGAAAGACGGCCCCCATGAGGTAGGTTCGCTTGGATACCAGCCCCCGGGCCATGATGTTGGGGCGGTACCCCAGCTCTTTCGCCACGTCTTTCACGCGCTGCCGGACCTCTTCCGACACCCGACCGCTGCCGTGCAGCGCCGACGAGACCGCCCGCGGGGAGATCCCCACGATGCGGGCGATGTCGTTCAAGGTGGCTCGAGGCTTCACGAAACGACGCGGCTCCTTGCGTTGGTTCAGCGATGCATCACATTTCCCACCGATTATGGACCGGATTTCGGCCCTTGTCAAGGGGCTCCGCTTCGCTCTGGTGTAGGAAAAGAATCCTCGCATCGGAGCGGGCGACTCCGACCCTCTCTCCCCTGTTGAGCGCCCGGAAATTTGTAAACATCTAATATAAAAAGACTTAAAAACGTTCGACCATCGAAAGGGCGGATCGGAGGATCCGGAATATCCGGGTCAAAAACCGAACAAGAAGCTTGACAGGGGAGCCCGAAAGTGGTAGCGTGAAGACCGCTGGTTCAGCCTTGAAGCACAGGCGACCGGAACCTTTGACAGTTTCAAGCGTCGCGGGGACAGAAAGCGACGAACGGGGGCATTCGATTCAGCACAGGCTTCCCGATCCTCCGGCCCGACCTTTCCTCGGTCGAGGACCTTCGCGCCGGCGACGGGATCCCCGTCAGCGAGTACGAAATGCAGTTGGTGTCATTCATCGTGTGCATCATCCAAACAAACAGGAGGGTTAAGGGATGAGAAAGGGTTTCACGCTGATCGAGCTGCTGGTGGTGATCGCCATCATCGGCATCCTGGCGGCGATCCTGCTCCCGGCATTGTCGCGGGCGCGGGAAGCCGCCAACCGGGCCAGTTGCCAGAACAACCTGAAGCAGTGGGGCACCATCTTCAAAATCTACTCGTCGGAGAACAAGGGTAAGTTCCCCGCCAAGGGCCGGATCCGCACCCACGGGTTCGAGTCGGCCCTCCCGGGCGGCGACACCTATCCCGAATACTGGACCGACCCGGCCATCGCGCTCTGCCCGTCCGACTCGCGGGCGGACGTGGCCCATCAGGACGGCTTCGGGAACTACGGCGTCGAAGAAGACTACCCGGCCCAGATCCGGCGGCTCGCCACGGGCGTGTCGAACGGCACCGTCGGCAAGGCCTGCCTCGAGTATTACCTGAACCGCAGCTTTTCCTATATCTTCGTGCCCTATGCCGTCTCGACGAACTCGCAATGGCTCGACACGGTCTGGGGCGACTCGAACCTGCCTTTCACGACGGCCGGGTACTTCTACGGCCATCCCGACTTCGGTCCCGGACAGCCCTGGGGCGTTAATTCGCTGCGCGGCTGCGAGCAGGTCCTGAGCCAGCCCAGCATGCAGATCTGCGATTTCGGGCTTACCGGCCGGGCCGACATGGCGGCCAACGCGCAGGGCGTCGCCAACTTCGACCCGTCGTGGGGTTATGACGACGACGGCGTAACGCCGCTGGCGGGCCGCGGCTATCGGCTCCTGAAGGAAGGCATCGAGCGCTTCTTCATCACCGACATCAACAATCCGGCCGCCGGCGCCCAGGCCCAGAGCACCATCTTCGTGATGTTCGACGCCTACGCCACCTCGACCATCGCCACCTACGCGGGCCGGTCCGGCGTGCACGCCCATTTCAACCACATTCCGGGCGGCTCGAACGTGCTTTACATGGACGGACACGTCGAGTGGGTGAAGTACGGAGACAAGGCGCCTGTAATCCTTCCCAATGCTCCGGCCCTCGGTGCGGCGGTCTGGAACCTGCCGGGCTACCTCGCCGGCCACGGTTGATTGCGATACCGTTTACACGGCCCGAAATGCTATTCTTGTGACAGTGCGGACGGCAGCCGTTCGAGCCAGGGCTCGGGCGGCTGCCGGCTTCACGGGACGGCCGGGTCGGGTTGAGGCGCTCCGGCCAAAGAGGCCGGATATGCCTGTAGGGTAAAGTCTTGGGAAGCGTCTGAAAAGGGGAGAGGAAATGACGAAATGGTTTCGAGCCGCGGCGGCGTGCGCACTGATGCTGGCGGCGGCAATCGGATGCGGCGGCTCCAAAGAGGTTGTCATCGAGCAGCCGGAGCTCACGCCCGAACAGCAGGCTCAGATGGAAGAAATGCAGCGCCGGATGAACGAGGCCATGCAGATGCAGATGCAGGCCGTTCAACAGGGCATCCAGCAGCAGCAACAGCAGCAAGGCGGCGGACAGCAATAGTCCCCCAGCCTCCGGCGAATCTCGCGTCGCGCCCGGCCCAGGAGTCGGGCGCGACGTTTTTTTGTGGGACAGTCCATGATTTGGGAGAGGACTAGAGCCCCGACACTGGCCCTCCCCCGCCGCCTCCGGATGTGTGCACACCCCGCCGTTGCGACGCGCCGGCGCCGGCGGAAGTTCCCCGGAGGAAGGGGATATTACGCGAGGCGTCGCATCGACGAACAGCGCGAAGTACCGGAATCCATATCCGCCCGTGAGGGAACTTCCCCAAAGGGGATATACACGCGGCGCGGCGCATCGGAGAGCAGCGCGACGCACCGCAATCACCTTGGCCTGCGGAAATTCCCGAAGGGGATACATACCCTAGCCCAGGGTCAGCGAGCGCAAGCGAGCGCCACCCTGGGTTAAGGACCGCCACCCACCGCCGTCTTTTCCCCGAAGGGGATGCATACGCAGCAATGCAGGTCAGGGAATGGACGGACCGCCTCGCCAGGGACCTCGCCTCCCACCCGTCGCAGGACTACGAGGATTGCGCTCAAAGAGCTCATGAGCGATGACCCTCCCCGTCGTGGGACTGCGAGGACTGCGCTCAACCGGGCTGTGAGGGTGTCCCATCCCGTCATTGCGAGGAGCGGCCCTCCGAGGAAATCCATGCGGGAGGAGGGGTTGCCTCGGTTTGGCCTGTGCCGTCTGTGGGCGCCCAAACAGAGCGACGCGGCAATCTCACATGAGCCAGCACCCCATGTCCGCGAAGTCATGGGCCTACCCCACCCCGTCATTGCGAGGAGCGGCCCCCTGTGCAAGCACTTACGAGAGGCGGTTGACATCGTATCAGCCCGCATCGTCTGGGAGCGTCCAGACAGAGCGACGCGGCAATCTTTACCTATGGGATGACTCTGACTTCGCGGACAAGG
>CAYVOE010000327.1:0-6113 GCA_964452795.1 uncultured Nitrospiraceae bacterium | reverse complement strand
CCCGGTCTTCCCAGACCGTGGGCCCGCTCCTGTTCGCCGTCGTCGTAGGAGCGGGGGCGGGCGGTGCGGCCTACCTGTTCCGCGAGCTCATCGAGCTGATGGGCCGCCTCTTCTTCGGCGAGTTGGGCGGACCCCTCGAAGCCGTCCTCGGCGCGCCCTACACCATCGTGGTCCTGGCCCTCGGCGGACTGCTCGTGGGGCTCATCACGCGGTATTTCGCGTCCGAGGCCCGGGGACACGGCGTGCCCGAGGTGATGCTCGCCGTGGCCTACCGCGGCGGCCGGATACGCCCCCGGGTCACCGTGGTCAAGGCGCTGACGGCGGCCATCACCATCGGCTCCGGCGGGTCGGCGGGGCGCGAAGGACCCATCACCCAGATCGGCGCCGCCCTGGGCTCGACGGTGGCCCAGCTCTTCCGGCTGCCCGACCGGCAGGTGACCCTGTCGGTGGCCTGCGGCGCCGCGGGCGGAATCGCCGCCACCTTCAACGCGCCCATTGCGGGCGTCATGTTCGCCCTCGAGGTCATCCTGGCCCGGTTCACCTCCCTGACCTTCGGCCTCGTGGTGATCAGCTCGGCCACCGCCACCATCGTGGCCCGGGCACTCCTCGGCAACGAGCCCGCCTTTCCCATTCCCCACGAGTACGCGCTGGTGAGCATCTCGGAGGTGCTGCTCTACGCCGGGCTGGGCCTGGTGTGCGCCCTCGTGTCCCAGGTCTACATCCGCGCCATCTACGGCATCGAGGTCCTGGCCGAGAAGGTCACCATGCCCGACTTCCTCAAGCCCGCCGCCGGCGGCGCCGTGGTCGGCCTCATCGGCATCGGCCTTCCCCAAATCTTCGGCAACGGGTACCCCGTGATGGTGGACGCCCTGGCCGGGCGCGTGCCCGACGACCTCTTCCTCGTGGACGGACCGGGCCGCTTCGTCCTGCCCCTGCTCCTCCTCGGCTTCGCCAAGATCGGCGCCACCGCCCTCACCGTCGGCAGCGGCGGCTCCGGCGGCGTCTTCGCACCTTCCCTGTTCACCGGAGCCATGTTCGGCGGCGCCTTCGGCTTCCTCGTGAACGGGCTGTTCCCCGGGTCCGTGGCCGGTCCGGGCGCCTACGCCCTCGTCGGCATGGCGGCGGTCTTCGCCGGCTCGTCCCACGCCCCCATCACCGCCGTGTTCATGCTCTTCGAAATGACCGACGACTACCACATCATCCTGCCCCTCATGACCGCCACCGTCATCAGCGTATTCGTGTCGCAGCACATCTCGCGCGACTCCGTCTACACCATCAAGCTGCGGCGGCGCGGCATCACCATCGGCGGCGCCCAGGACATCAACCTCATGGACGCCATCACCGTGCGCGAGGCCATGTCGGAGAAGTTCGAATCGGTGCCGCCCGATATGCCCCTCACCGCCCTCGTCATGAAGTTCGCCACGGGGCATTACGCCGGCTATCCCGTCGTCGAGAAGGACGGCACCCTCGCGGGCATCGTCACGGCCCAGGACGTCGAGAACGCCATCGTCGACCGCAATCCCGACGACCTGCGGGTCCGGGACATCTGCACCCGCAACGTCATCGTGGCCCGGCCCGACCAGTCCCTGAGCCACGCCCTCACCCAGTTCGGCTCGCGCAACATCGGACGTCTGCCCGTGGTGGACCCCGACGATCCCACGCGGATCATCGGCATGCTGACCCGGACCGACGTCGTGGCCGCGTACGCCGACGCCTACAGCCGCGGCACGAGCCTCGTGCGGCGCCTCGACGAGATGCGGGCCCTCAGCGAATCCAGCGACACCGTCATCACCGAAGAGACTCTCACCGCCGGAGGCGAGCTCGCCGGCAAGCTCGTGCGCGATGCGGGCTTTCCCAGCCAGTCCACGCTGGTCAAGATCCGCCGCGCCGACATGAACATCATCCCCAGCGGCTCCACCGAACTGCAGCCCGGCGACACCCTCGTGGTCCTCTGTACCCGCCGAACGGCGCGCCAGGTCGGGAAATGGCTCCGGGAAAAGTGCTGACCGGGGCGGCGTGGGCGTCCCGCCCAAGTGATTAAGAACACAAAACTGGCCGAGACGTCCCTGCCGCGTTTGAGGGAGCGCCGCATCGGCCGCTATGATGTCCGGCAGACGGAACACATCCGCGGCGGGGATAGCAAACCACGGGACCCGGGAGGCGGTATGCTGCACGCACTGGTACTGATTCTGGCGACGGCGCAGGCGCCCGTCGAGGCCTCGGAAACCCTGGATCCGGGATTCCAGGGCATCTGGTACATGAACCAGCCCACCGGCGACGAGTTCGTCTACAAGTACAGCGGCGGCCTGGGCACCTACTGCGCCAAGCACATCCCCATGGCCGTCTACGCCCCGGAGGTCGAGAAAACCTTCTTCGTCTACGGCGGCACCGCCCCCGACGCCAACCGCCTCCTCGAGATGGTGGCCTGGTACGATCACCGCGCCGGCACCGTGTCGCGGCCCGTGATGGTGATGGACAAGGGCACCTCCGACGCCCACGACAACCCCGTCATCAGCCTCGACGACGAAGGCCGAATCTGGATCTTCGCCAGTTCCCACGGCACGTCTCGTCCGTCCTTTATTTTCCGCAGCCGCGAACCCTACCGCATCGATTCCTTCGAGGAAGTGCTCGAAACCAACTTCTCCTACCCCCAGCCGTGGTGGATCGCGGGCAAAGGCTTCCTCTTCCTCCACACCTACTACGCCGGCGGCCGGGGCCTGTACTGGCAGACCAGTCCCGACGGCGTGAACTGGTCGGAGCGCGAGCAACTGGCCCACATGGAGGAGGGGCACTACCAGGTGAGCTGGCCCCGGGGCGATCGCGTCGGCACCGCCTTCAACTACCATCCCACCGCCTTCGCCGGCGATGCCAGGAAGAAGGGCCTCAACTGGCGCACCAACCTGTACGACATCGAGACCGACGACATGGGCGCCACGTGGCGCACCGCCGCCGGCGAGCCCGTCGAGACGCCAATTACAGACCCCCTCAGCCCCGCCCGCGTCGTGGACTACGAGGCCGAAGGGTGGCTCTGCTACATGAAAGACCTCAATTACGACGCCCAGGGCCGGCCCCTGATCCTCCACGCCGTCGCCCGGGGCTGGAAGCCCGGACCCGAAGGCGATCCCCGGGAACTGCGGGTGGCCTGCTGGACCGGCTCGGCCTGGGAAATCCGGACCGTCGCCCCCTGCGACAACAACTACGACACGGGCAGCATCCACGTCGACGCCGACGGCGCCTGGCGCGTCATCGCCCCCACCGACTCCGGGCCCCAGGCCTACAACCCCGGCGGCGAGATGGTCCTCTGGATCAGCCGCGACGAAGGCGGTTCCTGGGAGAAGGCCCGGACCCTCACCGCCGGCAGCGAGTTCAATCACACCTACGCACGGCGCCCCCTCAACGCCCATCCCGATTTCTACGCCTTCTGGGCCGACGGCCACGGGCGGAAACCCAGCATTTCCCGCCTCTACTTCTCCAACCGCGACGGCGACGTCTACCGTCTCCCCTTTACCATGGACGCCGACACCGCCTCCCCGGAACGCATCGTCCCCTGACGACCGGTGACCTTCGGCGCGGCTTGGCGGTCCCGGCCAGGTTCTTTTGAGTTTTTTCCTGGGCGGGACGCCCGCGCCCCGCTCGTCCTCCGTCTGCGTTGGTAAAATTCGCCAAGGATTGGCTTGAACGTCCAATCTGCTCCGCCTCGCCCGCCCGGCCGGTATGCATAAGCCATGTAAAGGCAATACCCTGCGTGAAGACACCCCCATTGGCACGACTCTTGTTCTCATAGTGTCAGTCAGGAAGAACAAAACAGAAAGTAGAAGGTGCAAGGATGTTGTACAACGGGATAGTTCGGGTGGTCAGCGAGCAGCGCCGGTTTCGGCGGGCTCCGCTTTCGGGAACGGCCCGCTACCGTTATGCGCCGGGATACGAAGGCGCGGCCACGGTCGAGAACGTGGGCCTGGGCGGCTTCGGCCTGCGCCTGGGCCGCTACCTGCGGCCGGGCACCCTGATGCTGCTGTCGCTGAGCGATGAGCCCCTGCAGCTGAAGGGACGGGTCACGTGGTGCCGCGGCGCCCGCAACCACGAGTTCGTGGCGGGCCTGCGGGTGTTTCACGACGACCCCGAGACGACGCAGGCCCTGACGCAGTTGGTGGCCTGGGCGTCGTTGGAATCGGACGGCGAGGCCCGCCTGTGGTCGTCGCCGACGCCGAAAGTCGTATTGGGTTGACCCGGTCGCGCCCGGCGCCGTCCGGGCGCGACGCGCAAAAATTCCGAAGGAGGTTTTTCGAAATGGGTATCTTCACGAGGGTACGGGACATCATCAGCTCGAACATCAACGCCATGCTCGACAAGGCGGAGGACCCGGAAAAGCTGGTGAAGCTCATGATCCGGGAGATGGAAGACACGCTGGTCGAGGTGAAGGCGTCCTGCGCGGGGGCCATGGCGGCGCGCAAGAAGATGGACCGCGAACTCGAAACGGTGCGCCGCCGCGCCGACGAGTGGGGCCAGAAGGCCAAGCTGGCGGTCGACAAGGGCCGCGAGGACCTGGCCCGGGAAGCCCTCCTCGAGAAGCGCCGCTACCGCAACCGCGTCGACGCCCTCGAGAAGGAGGCCGCCCAGGCGGACGCCCTCGTCGACCAGTACAAGTCCGATATAATCCAACTGGAAGAGAAGCTGAACACCGCCCGCGAACGGCAGCGCATGCTGGTCCAGCGCCACATCCGCGCCCAGAACCGCAAGCGCGCCGAGTCCGGCATCCGCAAGATCGACACCTCCGACGCCATGATCCGGTTCGAGCAGTTCGAGAACCGCATCGAGCGCATGGAGTCGGAAGCCGACCTCGTCAACTTCGGCCGCAAGGCCCACGGCCTCGAAGAGGAATTCCGCAAGCTCGAGACCGACGAAGAGCTCGAAGCCGAACTCGCCGCGCTGAAGGCGGGCGGCACGGCCCCGACGGCGGCCCCCAACGACGCGGAAGCCACGGAGTAAGGGCAGGCGGAACCGGGGCAATCGCGGTTCCGCGAAGCAGGAGTTTCGCACATGCGACCTTGCGGGCGACTAATCAAATGGGGCGCCGGGGCCATGGTGCTGGTCCTGGCCGGCATCGGCGCGATTACGGTCATGGACTGGCTCGGCTCGGGTGCGACCGGCACCGTGATCGCCCCGATGGACCAGGCGGCATATGACGCATATATCGCCGAGCATTCCGATCCGCCCCGGACCGTCGCCGTGGACGCCGACACCATCGGTCTCGGCAATGAGGTCGTCCAGCAGTCCGATCCGCCCCGGGTCTATGCGGAGCGCCCTTACGGCGAGCCGTGGGAAGTTCACGGCCAGGACATAATCTATCCGCCGCCTCCGCCGGCCCCTCCGCAGACATGGGCGGGCCTCCTGGGGATGGCCGTGGTGGGAATGATTGTCGCCCTCCTGTTCCTGCCGGTCGTGGCGGTCCTCTTCGTCCTGCGCATGCGGCGCGGGAGCCGATGCACGCGGCAGGAGAGCGATGTGGCCCCCGACGAGGCAACCCTCCTGCGCGACATTCATGCGGGGCTCGGCCGCATGGAACAGCGGGTCGAGGCCCTCGAGACCATCCTCCTGGACCGGACGGGCCGGCCGACATCCAGCCGCATGTAAGCGGGGAGGTCCGATACCGTGAAGCGAACGATCCAATGGACGCTGGCGGGCGGGGCGGTAGGACTGAGCGCCATCGTGGGGCTGGCATGGCCGGCCTCGTGGCTGGCGCGAAGCGAAAGAGTTGAAGGCTGGCTGACGCAGATGCCGCCCATCGTGGTCCAGCAACCGGCTTTGTCGCTGGTGGACCTGGGGCTGGTGGGCATCATCCTCATCCTGCTGGGGACCCTGGCGGCGGTGCTCATGAAAGGGCGCTTCTCTCCGGAGGCCGCCGCCCGACAGGAGCGCGAGACCCGCATGATGCAGGACCTGTTTCGCGGGTTCGTGTTGCTCGAAGAGCGGCTCGAGGCGCTCGAGACGACGGTGCTGCGGCGGGCCGGCCGCGTGACGATGGTTCCGCCCGTGAATTGACCCGCGGCGATAACTCTGTAAGAGAGGGAATGTGCTCCGGGTGTCGGGCCCCGGATCGAAATAGGCGAAGGAAA
>CAYVOE010000326.1:5807-6119 GCA_964452795.1 uncultured Nitrospiraceae bacterium | reverse complement strand
CTCAAGAAGCAGATGACCGCGCTCCAGGTCGCCGCGGAAGAACGTGCGCGCATCGAGAGCGACCTTCAGGCGGCCCGGGCGATTCAGATGGGGCTGCTGCCCCGGAGCTTTGACGTCGGCCGGGAAGACCTCGAGATCTACGGCCTCATGCAGCCCGCCCGCGAGATCGGCGGCGACTTCTACGATTTTGGGTTCCTCGACAACCGCTTCTTCGTCGCCATCGGCGACGTCTCCGGGAAGGGTGTGCCGGCGGCCCTCTTCATGAGCCTCACCCGCACCGACCTGCGCTTTTACCTCGGCCAGGCCGATGTC
>CAYVOE010000326.1:0-5797 GCA_964452795.1 uncultured Nitrospiraceae bacterium | reverse complement strand
TGTCGGCACCGCCCTGACCCGGACCAACGCGGCGCTTGCCGAGGACAACGACGCCATGATGTTCGCCACGGCCTTTTGCGCCGTGGTGGATCTCTCGACCGGCGAATGCACCTTCGCCAACGCGGGTCACAACCCCACCCTTCTGGTGCGCGACGGCGAAGTCCGGGAATTTCCCAACACGGAAGGCTTCCTGCTGGGTCCCAATCCCGACGCCACCTACGAAGGAGGCTCGATAGGACTCCTCCCGGGCGACACGCTGGTCCTCTATACCGACGGCATCGTGGAGGCCGAAGGGCCCGGCGGCTTCTACGGCATGGACCGGATGCAGGCCTGCCTTGCCCGCACCGCCCATCTCAGTTGCGAGGGCGCCGTCCGGGCGCTCCGCGCCGACGTGCAGCGCTTCGCCGACGGTTATCCACAGTCAGACGACATCACGGTGCTGATGGTTCGGTACCGTCCTTCCGAAACCGAGCCGCCCCCTTCCGGAAACGGGAACGCGGCCGTAAGAAAGGAGGCCTGAAACATGGACAAGAGGGAAATGGCCAATCGCCTGATCGAAGAATTCGGCTCCATGCTCACCGTGGAGGATCTCAAGCTCGACGAAGAAAACAACTCCTGCGTGCTCCTCTTCGACGAGAACATCGTCCTCAACGTCGAATACGATCCGACCGACGAGCGCCTCGTCTTCTCCGTCTACCTCGACGAGATCCCCGAAGAGAACGCCGAACCCCTTTTGCGCGAGCTGCTCGCCGCCAACCTCTACTGGTACCGCACCGGCGGCGCCACCCTTTCTCTTGAGGAAGGAACCGGCGGCATCATCCTCGCCTACGCGCGCCCGGTGGACGACATCGACGCGTCGAAGCTCGAGGCAATCGTCCAGAACATCCTCGATCAGGCGGAAAAATGGCGTGCCCGCATTGCCCGACACAAAGAAGCCGACACGGCGGGAGCTTCCGACGCCGACGCGGCCGTCGCCAGCGAACCTTCCGGAGGCCGCATCATCTTCGGCTGACCATCGATTCCCGATACGTTGCGAGACAGTTTGGGGTCGGCACCGGATCGCGTGGGCCCGGACGGCATCGGTCAAGGTCAAGCGCTCCCGCAACCCCGTCAATGAACGGTGCCTGTGCCTTGAAGGTCCGGAGGCCGCAGCCGTGTACGAGTCGGCGGTCGAAGCTGCTTCCGGCACGGCACCGAGAAATGGAGGTGACGCAGTGGGAGAGTCAATTCAAGAATTCCGAAATCTGACTCAGCGTCTGGACAGCGCGGGCCAGTTGGATGCGGTATCCGGTCTCGACGACAATAAGCAGCTTCGGCCCATGGAGCCGGTGAAACCGCCCTCCGGCTGGACCCGGTTCAAGGCGGCCCTGGGCAAGTTGCCGCTGCTGGGCCGGTCCGGTTCCCTTCAGCGCGCTCGAGCCGATGTGACGGAGTACCGGCTCTACAAGAAGCACGTGATCACCAGCCGTCAGCTCCTGGCGGGCTTTGTGCAGGCCCTGCGCAAGGAGTATGGCGCTGAATTTGCCGACCTCGCCCTGAAGGAGGTCAACGTCAAGCGCGACCAACCCTTCACCGGCCACCTGGCCAAGACCGCGTTCGACAACATCGACAAGCTTGAGAAAGCCCGTCAATCCACGAACAACACCAATGTCCTCAAGTTCATGGAACCGCCCGCGCGGGAAGCGGCGCATGTGCCGGGTCAAAAAGGCCCCACAAACATGAACGACGCCTTTCGCGAACGCGGCCTGCTGCCGGCGGAAGGATCGTGGAAGGACGCCGTCGGCGGCCACGCGGCGGCGATGATACAGAAGTATGTCGAGCTTCAGGTCAAAGGCCATGACCTCTACAGCCGCGGCGTGATTCCGAACGACTTCTTGAAAGAGACGGCCAACAAGGCCATCGACCTCTACGTGAAGCTCCAGGGAGAAACCGAGGGCTTCGAGAGAACCGGAGTAGACGTCGACGAGGCCTTCAAGAGTGCGTCCAAAGGCTCGTCGGAGTGGGACATGGTCCGCAACATGCGGCAGACCATTCTCGACCAGCTCGTCTCCAAGGCGGTCGACCCCCATCATCACGACTCGGTCCTCGCCAACGTGGTGGAAGAGGTATCGGAAAAGGCCGGCCGCGACCCGGACCGCCTTCCGCAAGGAGTGAAGAACAGCATCGCCGACGGCACGCTCGGTTATCTTCGGGCCGGCTGGGAAGAGCTTCCGATGGCGCTCGAGACCCGGGAAAGCCTGCCGTCTATCTGGGCGAAACTCCCGTTCGAGCTCACGGAGAAGCTCAAGCAGCAAGTGGCCGACCACTATGAAGCGCTCGAGCTCATCGACAAGTCGGAAGACATTCCCTCAGCCCACAAGGATCTCCTGCTCAAAATGGCCTCCGCCCGACGCATCGACGCGGCACAAGTGAGCGCCTACGAGGACGGAGCCAAGACCATCGGGCGGAACCTTCCGGAACTGACGAAGAGCGTGGAATCCCTCGATTTTGCCGGGGTCATCAACGCGTTGCAGCCGATTCGAGAGCAATTCGACGACAGCTTCGACGCCATGAGGGTCGCGGCCAAAGACAAGTGGGACAGCTACTTTGAAGGCTCCGACACAAACAAGAAGGTCCTCCGCGAGATGGTGAATCTCGCCCTGGCCGGCATGCCCGGTGAGAACGCCCGGAAGCTCTTCGATACGCTGACCTCCGAACAGGGTCATCAGATCTTTCAGGGAATGACAACGGCCGTGGACTTTGACCGCATCGGGGGGGAGGGGGCGCCCGCCATGTTCAAGATGCTGGCGGAAGTCCTGGGCGCCCAGGCCGGCCTGTCCCAGGAAGAGATCGAATCCGCGACGTTGAAGCTGGGCGATCCGACACACGTACCCCCGCACTTCGCGATGCAGACCATGGGAGCGACAGATGCCCGCGGCGCCACCAGGGCCGTACGCGCCCGAGAGGGCATCCATCCCGACTTCCGACCTCAGAAGGTCATGGAAGACATCGAGAAACCCGTGATCGACGACATGATGAAAGGCGAAATCGACAAGGACTCGGGATTGTCGAAGGCGTTTCTCACCGGCCTCGGCCACGCCACCATCGTGATCAACAATCGGCCTCTCGCGGGTGTCGGCGACGTGGAAAAGGACGAGGTCGTCGACACGTTCAAAGAAGCCTTCCGGACCGAGAAAGGCATAGACGAAGCCGCTGCGCGGGCCGTCAGCCTGCTTCTCAACCCGGGAAGTATCGATCCTTACACCGAAGCGGCCGAAAAAGCGGCCTTCCTGAGACCCGTCACGACCGCGGACAAACGGACCAGTTTCGAAGCGTGGAAAGACGATAAAGGGGACTGGTTCGTTCGAGCCACTCAGGCATCGAAAGTTACGGACGTTGTCATAAAGTCCGGAAAATCAATCGCTTTGAAGGACCCCGGCACCACCGCTCACTCCGTGACCTACCGCATTCCCGCCGAGTCCATCGCCGCAGGTATGCCAACGGTAGAGGTGGCGGATGTCAAGAGTGCGTTTGACTTCTGAAGCCCATCCGGAAGGCATCCGCGCTCGGTCCCGGCGGCCGCGGCCCATGCCGGCGACCATCCGCGCAAAGGCAGGCGGAACGCCGGAAGCCGCGGGGGACGGAAGGCGATCGTGTGCATCCCCCGAGAAAAGGAGGTGACGCAATGGGAGAGTCAATTCAAAACTTCCGAGACCTGACCCAGCGTTTGAACGACGCCGGTCGTTTGGATGCCGAATTCGGTCTCGACGACAAGAACAAGCTCGAGGCCCACGAGCCGTTGAAGCCGCCCTCCGGCTGGACCAAGTTTAAAGCGGCCCTGTCGCACATACCCCTTCTGGGCCGGGCCGGCTCCCTCCGGCGCGCCCGGACCGAGGTACAGTCGTATCCCATCCGCCTCGGAGAGCATCAGACCACGAGCCGCCAGCTCCTGGCCGGCCTTGTCCAGGATCTGCGCAAGGAGTACGGCGCCGAGATCGCCGACCTCGCGCTGAAGGACGTCAAGAGCGACCAGCTCCTCAACGGCCACGTGGTGATGTCGGTGTTCGACAAAGCCGAGAAACTCGAGAAGTCCCGGCAATCCACGAACAACACCAACCTCCTTATGTTCATGGAGGCGCCGCTGCAGGGACCTTCACGCCTGCGCGGCGAGAAGGACATGAACGATTTGTTTCTTGAACACAACCTGCCCCTGGGGTCGGCGGGGTCGTGGCAGGACGCGGTAGGCGAGCGCGCGGCGTCCTTGATTACCAAGATGGTGCAACTGCAGGTGAAAGATCATCCCGACTACCGCCGGGGCGTGGTTTCGAACGCCGATTTCCAGGAAGCCGCCAATCGGGCCCTCGACCTCTACCAGGAAGTCAAAGGCATGAATCTGCCCGACGAGGTGGTCAACGAAGCCCTCGACCATGCCATCACCCAGGGCTCGTCGGCCGACGGCATGGCCGAGAAAGTGCGGCACAAGCTCCTCGACCATCTAATCTCCTCCGGGCCACTCAATCGCCGTGATCCCGAGTCGGCCCTGTCCGTCGCGGTGAAGGAAGAAGCGGAACGCCGAGACGCGGACCCCTTGCCGCCGGAAGTGATGAAATCCATCTCGAACAACACCTCCGACTTCCTTCGGGACCGCTTCCATCGCCTCGCGGAGGAATTGGGAACCGAAGCGGATGTGGGCTCGGTCTGGGATGCGCTCGAGCCGGCGCTCACCGAGAAGATCAAGCAGCAGGTTGCCGAGCACTACGACGCCCTCGAGATGATCCAGTCGTCGGACACCCTATCCCCGGCGCGCAAGAAGATTCTCCTCGACATCGCCGCCACTCGGCGCATCGACACGACGCAGGTACGCGAGTACGAGGCGGCGGCCAGGGAAATGGAGCAGCACGCTACGGACTTGAAGGACAGTCTGGAATCCCACGATTTCGCCCGGGTTTTCGACGCGCTGCAAGGAATCCACCGGGCCTTCGATCAGCGCAACGGCGCGATGATGAGGGCGGGTGCCCAGATGTGGGAGTCCAAGAGCCTCTCGGGCGGCGAGACCACCGTACAGACCTTCGAGCAGACGATAAAGCTCGCGGTAGCCGACATGACCCCGGAGGAGGCCCGGAAGATCTTCGAGGCCCTTACCTCCGAACAGGGCCATCAGGCCTTGCAGGGCATACTCAATTCGTCGGACGTAATGCAGGCTTCCGTGCTTCCCGTGGCGTTCTACGGCCTGGCCGACGCCGTCGGCGTCCAGTCCGGTATGTCGCTGGAGGACACCCAATCGGAGGTGAGCAAACTCGGCCAACGGCTGGATACCAGCGAGCTTCCGGCTCACCTCGTCATGCTCACCGTGGGCGCCGACACCGACGCCCGAGGCGTCGTTCCGGGGTCTCGACACGAGAAAGACATCTCTCCCGATTTCCAGGCGCAAACGCAAGAGCTCAAGGACGGGAAAGATCTGATAGCCCATATGATGAAGGACGACATCGACGAAGAGACGGGGTTGTCGGAGACGTTTCTCAAGGATCTCCCACGCGCCACCTTTATCTTCAATCATCGCCTTCTCGCCCAGGGCGGTGATGTAGACAAGGAAGAGGCCGTCCGCACGTTCAAAGAGGCCTTTCGGACCGAACAAGGCATAGACGAAGCCGCCGCCCGGGCGGTCAGTCTGGTCCTCAACCAGCGCAGCATCCATCCCTACACCCTTTCGGTCGAGCGCTCGGCCCTGGGGGCAAGCTTCGGGGCCGGCGATTACCGCTTATCAGGCGGTTGTGACTTGGCACGACTCTAAGGTGTATGTGTCCATTCCGACTGGCAC
>CAYVOE010000325.1:0-6120 GCA_964452795.1 uncultured Nitrospiraceae bacterium | reverse complement strand
TTCATACTCTTGCTGGTGGTCCTGGCCATGGTCTACAGCCTGATCGCCCAGTCCCTCAAGAAGCGCCGCGGCGAGGAAGGACCGTCCGACCGGGCCTATCCCGACGAAGAGCAGATGGTCCGCGAGCTGTACCGGGGGCTCGAACGCATGGAGCGGCGGCTCGAGGCGCTCGAGACGCTCCTGGCCGACCGAGAGCAGGAGCGCCGGGCATCGACGGCGGAGAAGCGGCTCTGAGGCCGCCCACGGAGGAGAACCATGGATTTTGCCGTACCCGTCATCGTCATTGCCCTCGTGTTCGCCACCATCCTGATCATCGTGCTGGCGCCGTTGATCGTGGTGCTGGCCCTGGTCCGGATGGCCATGGGCGGTTCGAGCCGGCAGCATCGGTCTCAGCAGCAGGAGGAGGCCCGGCTGATACAGCAAATTCACGAGGGCCTGTCGAAAATGGATCGCCGGGTCGAGGCCCTCGAGACCATCCTCCTCGAGCAGCGACCTCCCGGCCGAACGCCGGCCGGCGCGGACGCGAAACGGCAATCCCCCGCAGAATATGCAAGTAAGGTAAATAGATCGGATTTATGAGCTACGTGCGCGGGTAACCGAACAGGGACCCCTGCCGACGGCGGACAGCTCTTGAACCATAAGGAATCGCGGCAATGACCGGAACGCAGCAAGAAAGAAAAGGCCTTTACCGGGCGCGCGACGGCGCCATCTTCGGCGTCTGCAAGGGCGTGGCCCGCTACCTGGACGTGTCCGTGTTCTGGACGCGGGTGGCGGTGCTGGTGATCTTCTTCCTCTCGGGTCTCTGGCCCCTCGTGATGCTCTACATCCTCGCGGCCCTGCTCATGAAGCCCGAGCCGGTGCTGCCCCTCGAGACCGCCGAAGACACCGAGTTCTACCACACTTACGTGACGTCGAGAAGCGCCGCGCTCCAGCGACTCAAACGGACCTATGACAACCTCGAACGCCGCATCCGGCGCATCGAGGACATCGTGACCAACACCGAGTACGACTGGGAACGGCGCTTGAACGAATAGTTCGCTTCTCCCTCTCCACCGCATCACCCCTTGAGCCGGAGTCCCGTCGATGCCCTCCCGCGTCGGCGGGACTCAACCCGTCTCCTCCCTCGAAACTCGTCGCCTTCCGCCCTTCAATCCCCCCTTGATCGGCCATTCCCGTTCTGTGACAATCCCCAACGGATCGGACTCCGCACGCGGGGAGTGCGCTGGAGTCGTGCCAACGGCGGATTCAGCCGGCGCGGGGGGAGAGCCGCGCCATCGGAGGGAGGACGCAGTATGGAAAAA
Source organism: uncultured Nitrospiraceae bacterium (assembly GCA_964452795.1). Classification (GTDB taxonomy): domain Bacteria; phylum Hydrogenedentota; class Hydrogenedentia; order Hydrogenedentales; family SLHB01; genus CAYVOE01. Next base: position 4,819 of record CAYVOE010000325.1, on the reverse strand, counting down.
AGCAAGAACCGCGCATCCGCGCGTCCCGACGGCCTTACCCGGCGGGGCTTCCTCAAGCGGAGCGGGGCCGTGGCGGCGGGAGCCTTCGCCTTTCCCGCCATCATCCCGGCGTCGGCGCGGGGCGCGGACGGCACGGTGGCCCCCAGCAACCGGATCGTCATGGGCTGCCTGGGCGTGGGCAGCCAGGGCACCGGCAACATGGGCAACTTCCTGCAGCGGGGTCAGCAGATTCAGATCGTCGCCGTGTGCGACGTGGACCGGGCCCACCGTCAGAACGCCAAGAAGCTGGTGGACGAGGCCCAGGGCAATTCCGACTGCGCCGAATACAACGACTTCCGCGAACTGCTCGAACGGGACGACCTCGACGCCCTGTCCGTCGCCCTGCCCGACCACTGGCACGCCATCCCCGTCATCGCCGCCGCCCGCAAGGGCCTCCACATGTACGCCGAGAAGCCCCTGGCCCTGACCATCACCGAAGGCCGGGCCATGGTCGACGCCGTACACAAGGCCGGCGTGGTGTGGCAGACGGGGAGCTGGCAGCGTTCCCAGGGGCATTTCCGCAAAGGCTGCGAACTGGTGCGCAGCGGCCGCATCGGCGAGGTCCACACCGTCAAGGTGGGCCTGCCCACGGGGTCGCCCACCACGCCCCAGCCCGAGATGCCCGTGCCCGAAGGGTTCGACTACGACCTCTGGCTGGGGCCCGCGCCCGAAGCCCCCTACACCGAGCAGCGCTGCCACTGGAATTTCCGGTGGATCCTCGACTACTCGGGCGGCCAGCTCACCGACTGGGCGGCCCATCACTGCGACATCGCCAACTGGGGCATGGGCACCGAGCACACCGGCCCCGTCTCGATCCGCGGCGGAGGCCTGTTCCCCAGGGACGGCCTGTGGGACGCCGCCACCGACTACACCATCGTCTACGAGTACCCCGCCGGGGCGTCGCCCGTGGCGCCCAACGGGTTCACCCTGATCGTATCCAACAGCTTCCCCATGGGCACTCGGTTCGAAGGGTCCGAAGGCTGGGTCTACGTGGACCGCGGGGAAAAGCTCGAGACCTATCCCGAAAACCTCAAGACCGCCGCGCTCGGTCCCGACGAGGGGCTGTACAAGAGCGACGACCACATCCTCAACTTCATCGAATGCGTCCATTCGGGCGAGAAGACGGTGGCGCCCATCGAGGCGGCCCACTACGCCATCAACCTCGCCCACCTCGGCAACATTTCCATGCGGCTCGAGCGCGAACTGAAGTGGGATCCGGCGGCGGAACGCTTCATCAACGATCCCACGGCGGATCGCATGCTGAAGCGGGCCATGCGCAGCCCGTGGCACCTGTAGGAGGGGAGAACGATATGAACGTCAACGTCGTATTGCCCGGCGTCGCCGCCCGCAGCGCCCTGGTCGGCGCCGCCCTGACCGACGAGGCCCTCCAGGCCGTGCGCACCTATTCCTTTGGACAGAGCCGCGCGCCCCTCTCCGACGTCGAGGACGCGGTACGCAGCTCGCTGGCGTCCGCCGAGGCCCGGGGCGCCGTAGCCCGGCAACTGGCCGATCTCCTTTCCGGCGACACCACGCCGGCGGGCAAGCAGTTCGTCTGCCGCCAGCTCGCCATCGTCGGCACGGCCGAGCAGGTACCGGCCCTGGCGCCCCTGCTGGCCGACCCCGCCACGGCCGACATGGCCCGCTACGCCCTCGAGCCCATTCCCGGTCCGGAGGTGGACGCCGCCCTCATCGAAGCCCTCGGCAGCGCCCCCGACGCCGCGAAGGCCGGCATCGCCAACTCCCTGGGGGTGCGCCGCTGCGCCGCCGCCGTGCCGAAGCTCAAGGAGCTGGCCGGCCATTCCGATCCCGTGGTTGCCGAGTGCGCCCAGGCCGCCCTCGCCAAAATCGGCCCCTGACGCCGCGCTCTGGGGCGCGGGTCGCCTTGTCGGGCCCGCGCCCTTTTCTGTGACGGCTCCCGGAGCGCCGGGACGCCCGGTTTCGCGAGAAAATCGTTGACATTCGGTGCCTCAACTGGCAAGGTATTCAGTTGACGCAACCGGCGCGGGCGGTGAACCCGCTCGAGACGTTCCGGGTTCTTAACTTGTTGCGGCTGCATCGATTGCGCCGCATTTCGCGATTGACAGTCCTGGGAAGGCGTGCTATAACATCACCGGTCTCTAGCGGTTACCCAAAGGGAGTTTGAGGGGATCGAGCGAGTGGCGGGCTGCAGCAGAATCGACATTTCAGCCTTATTCGTGCGTTTTCCGGAAATGCAGCTCGGGGGCTGCGTGGGCCGGGCCCTTATCCTTCCGCAACATAATCCTTTCCTGAGGGTAGTTAACAGCAAGGCCCGTGTGTTATGGTGGCGCCGGGTCGGTCGCTCGCATTTCCGGAGGAGAGCACTGCGATGACGAATATGGGCATGAAGCGTGGGCGGAGCGTGGCGATTCTGGCGGCTCTGTTCGCCGTGGCGGTCTCGCCGGCATTCGCTCAGGAAGGTCCTCCCGCGGCCACCTTCGACCTCGGGATTCTCATTCGCGACACCGAGGCCCTCGTGCCTCTCAACGACTGGGTGCCGCTGTTCACGTTCAACATGAGCTTCGCCGCCGACAGCCCCGCACCCCGCGTCCTGCGTCGGCTGAACTTCCGGATTCACGGGGATCCGCTCCCTCAGGACGATCGGTCCTACTGGATCGGCCGCGGAGGGCCCGCTCAGCGCGACATCCTGGACTTCGGCATCTTCCAGGAAGGAAATCCGGTCGACGAGCGCGGCGAACTGGACCGGGCCGACACCCTGGTGCTCACCTTCGATAACACCGGCTTTCCTTACGACCAGAACCCCTCCGACCTGATATACGACCTCGATTTCGGCGAACTCGACCGGCAATTCCTCTTCGCCCTTCCCGAAGACGGCAACTCGTACATCCTCGCCGTGCGCACCTCGGCCCTGTGGCACAGCGGCCAGACCCTGAGCGTCACGGTCAACGGCGCCCAGATGGAGCATCCCCAGGGCGATCCCGTCGGCGACGACACCTATCCCTTCGACGACGGTCCGGTTTCGGAAGACGTGGCCTATTCCGCCAGCTTCACCGCGTGGGACCATACCGGGAACCTGAGCAGCGGCACCCAGGTGTGGGACGAGCAGCAGAATGCCTGGGTGTGGCCCCAGCGCTGGTACGAGCCCCTGAGCGAGCACGTCCGGCCCCGGTGGGACCTTCCCGGCACCCTGTTCGAGTTCGTCACCGGCGAAGTTCTCAACATTCGCCAGTTGTTCTCCATCGAAACCTGGGTACCGGTGGTCGGGCTTAACATCCACGCCACCAGCCAGATCCATTTCCAGGAGCCCGGCGACCTTCGACCGACGCCGGTGATCCTCACCGAAAGTCCCGAACCCGCCGCCCTGCGCGAAGTCAACATGGTCTTCACCGATCTCGGCGCCAACATCGGCGATCCGGCGGGCAGCGGCGGCTTCGATCCGCGGAATCAACTGGACCGAATTACGTACATGGCCGAAGGGTGGACCGAGGGCAACGCCCAGTTTGCCGCCGGCCGCGACTTCAGCTTCAACGGCGTCTGGGTTTTCCACGACACCAACGGCAACGGCATTTTCGATCCGCCCACGCCTTCGGGCGATCCCGCCAGCGGCGTGACCTTTACCGACTATCCCATGGTCCCCGACTCTTCGAGCGACATCGGCTCGCCCGGACAGGTCGATCCCACCCTGGGTCGGTGGCAGTACATCGCCAACCCGCCCACCGGCGGCGATCCCTGGTGGCGCATCAAGCTGCGCCTGGGCAGCGGTTTCCCCAGCACCGATATCCCCGGGGCGGGGTCGTCCTTTGACGGCCGCCGCCGGAACGAGGGCGAAACCCCCACCGGCCACCTCGAACCCACGCCGGATTCCCTCGGACTTCCGTTCGACAGCCAGGAAACGGCGGACTATTTCGTGGTCTTCCGCGCCGACAGCGGGTTCCAGGACGTTTCCGGCGAGCCCGGCGACGGCATCGGCTATCTGCCGGGCGCGGACTTCCGGGCCTTTATCGAGCCGCGCTGGTTCGACCCGGTCCAGGGTCACTGGCAGGGCGGCGTCTTCGTCGACGCCATGATCCAGTCCCATCCCGGGTTCATCGAGGGCGCCCAGGTCATCGAGGCCTGGCAGGACGACGTCCGCTGGCTCCAGGACGAGCCCTGGTGGCACCAGCGCACCACGAACCACGACGCGGCGAAGCCCCTGCGGGGCGGCGTCGAGGTCCACGACTTCGTGATGCTGTACAACAGCAACAGCGATTTCGCCAAGTTCACACAGATCGAGTACGGCCTGGATTTCGAGGCCTGGATGGATCCCTTCGGTCTCCGGAGAGATCACTTCTTCTACGGCGACACCATCCGTGTCGAGAACTGGGGCCGCCGCATCTGGGGCATCATCAACGGTACCCCCTTCGACGGCGACGAGATGCGCGCCTTCCAGTATCCCTTCGAGACGGCTCCGTTCTTCGACCCGGTCTTCGACGGTCCGATTGCGGGTCCCCGGTCGCCCATGTACGTGTTCCCGCCGGCCCAGCCCACGCTGCCGACCTACGACACGTGGCCGGCCGTGCTCGATCCGGGCCGCTACCCCTCGATCTTCGACTGGCCCGCGGCGGAGCGGAAAGCCCGCTACCTCAAGCAGTATGTGACCATCGACAGCGAGCCCGTGCCCATATTGGGCATCAACATGACCGCGGCCGACGACCCGAACGTCAACCGGGTTAACGCCCGCTACCTCAACGAGTTGTACGTGGCCTTCTACGGGCCCGACTTCACGCCCGACGACCTCGTCGAGCTGGATTCCGACGGCGTG
>CAYVOE010000324.1:0-6151 GCA_964452795.1 uncultured Nitrospiraceae bacterium | reverse complement strand
ATAGCCCCAGATGCCCCAGTTGCAGATCAGGTAGCCGACGGCTCCGAATTCCCGGCCGACTTCGGCGGCCTGGCCGAGATTGGTGAGGGCGTTCTTCGTGCGTCCCGTAAGCGAGATCCAGGTCCCCGTGCCCGGACACACATAGAAGGGCACGCCGGCGTCGGCGCAGGCTTTCGCGCCCTTGGGGAAATAGTCGAGGTGCTCGTCTTCGTAGTACCACACCATGGCGATGGCGCCCTCGGGAAGGGCGTTCAGCACCTCGGGATGCTTGATGGCCATGTCGGCCCAGAACTGCATCGTCTTTCCGTGCCTTCGGACGATCCCGTTGAGCTTCTTCAGAAACTCCAGGTAGACCTGCGCATAGCCCCGTTGCTCGACGGCCTCCTTGCTTCGTCCCTGCCCCACCTGATCCGTTTCGTCGCAGCCTACATTGATTTGTCCGCTCGTGAAGTGCGGAAGCAACTGGCCGTACAGGTCCTCGATCAATTCCAGCGATTTCGGGTCCGTGGGACACAGCGTCTGTGGGGCCTCCGGTATCTCGGCTAGCGCCCGGTACGGTTCGTGCCGAAGCCACCGTTCCATGTGGGCGAAGGAGTTCTGGTTCGGCACCAACTCGACGCAGCGGTCGCGACAATAGGCATCCAGGGCGAGCACCTCTTCCGGCGTCATGGGCGTCGCGTCCTGCCACACCACCTCGTGCCCCCGATAGGCGAAGGTTTGCTCCGTATAGAGCTGCAACTGATTCAGCTTGAGCTCCGTCATGAGGTCCACCAGCCCGAATAAGGTCTCGAGGGTCGGCATTTTGTCGCGGCTGATGTCCAGCATGAATCCGCGGTTCGGGAAATCGGGCCAGTCCTCGATCCGGACGCACGGGAAACCGTCGGGGGCAGCGTTGCGTATCAGTTGCCGAAGCGTAACCGCCCCGTATAGTAGCCCCGCCTCGTCGTGGGCGGTAATTCGGACGCCTTCTCGATTCACTTCCAACCGGTATCCCTGCGGCCACGGCACGGACTCGGGCGCGATATCCAGTTCCGCGGCGAAGTCGCCTCCCGCGGCCGCCCGGGTCAAGGCCCACCGAGCCCCCAGTGCGGCCGCCGACTCCTGTACGAGGCGCCCGGCTTTCAATAGGGCGTCCACGTCGCCGCTACCAAGCCGGATGAGGCTGTCCTCAGCAGGGACGAGATGTCCGGGCAAGACCTCGATGCGCTGAGGCATCGGAAGGAGCACCGGAGTGCCGGCTCCCGGATCCTGAGCATCTTCGGCTGCGTGAACCGGCAAAGCGTCCACGAAGACGACGAGAAGTACCATCGGGAGAAGTGACTGGAGTGCTCGGTTTCCTACGCTCATCTCGAATCCGCCCACGCTTTCTAGCGACTGGGACCGAGGCCCGAAGGATCGCTGTCCTTCGCGTTCAACAGTTCTTCAACGCCCGCGGAGTCGTTCCCCACGGCGCGGGAAAGGTCCAGCGGTGTCATTCCCTCCTCATCTCTTGCGTTGACGTCGGCTCCGCTCTGAATGAGAAACGACACGATGTCGCGGTTACCCGTTTCCGCGGCATAGTGCAGGGGCGACCGCCCTCGCTCGTCTTGCGCGCGGACCGCAGTCGGATCGCGAGCGACCACCTGCTGAACCACCCACAGATTGCCGCTTTGCACCGCCAACACGATGGGAGGCGCGTCATCGTCGATTTCCGATCGCGCGGCCGTTCGACCCTCTCGCGCTCCGCAAGCGGCAACGAGCAGCCCTATCGCCACAAGCAGTACCGCCCCTGCGGAGTCGGTTCCGTGAGCCATTTTCTCGGGTCTCCTGACGTCAGACTACGAAGACTCTACGCCTCAACGGGGTGTCGATCCTCGTACAAGCCCCTTCGGAAGGGGCCCAGTTCCAGGCTCTCGGGAAGGTAATGCCACGCCGTGCTGTAGCGAGACCGGGTGCTGATGTTGGCATTCGCCCCGTGGAGCAGATTTCCCGAGAACAGGATCACCGTACCCGCCGGCACTTCGAGCGGTACGGCCTGCGCCTCGTCCACCTCCACCCAACTGCCGTAGGTGCCCGGATCACGGATGTGCTGAAAGGCGCCCTCCCGGTGGCTGCGGGGTATTATCTTGAGGCACCCGTTCTCGATGTCCGCGTCCTGCAGATACACGCCACACGTGACGATATCCTCGGAATCCGTGCCGAGATAGAAATTGTCCTGGTGCCACTTGGTCGACGTGCCGCCCTGCGGGAGGAGCGGAAAAAACTTGGTGCCCAGGACATCGAACTTCGGCCCCAGCAGAGAAGCCACCCGAGACACGATGGGCCCTTCCCGGGCCAGGTCGAGCACGCGCGGCTCCACCAGGCAGACTCCCTGAATCTTGTGCAGGAGCCCGTCCGGCCGCACCTCGCCATACCCGTCCAGCTCGTAGGTCCATCCGCCACCCGGCTTACGGGCCTTCGAGCGCGCCACCAGCTCGTCGAAGAGGCTCTGGTAGCGTCGAAGTCGGTCACCCGCTATGAGCCGCTCAAAGACGAGGTAACCCTCGTCGCGATACTTCTGGATCTCGCTTTCCGTAAGCACGGATCGGCTCCCACGTCGGTTGCGCTCCGGACGACTCTCCGGGCCCTTGAAGAATTCGCTGGACTGCCTGACGCGGCAGATTCCGGACTATCTCCTCCCGGTCATCCCATGCCGCCGGTATAGAAGATCGCCACCGACAGGCGCGTGCCGCCGTTCGGAAGGCCTCCGGCTCCGATTACCAACGGTTCGTCGGCCACCGGGTACTTGGCCCCGCTCTTGACGAACTCGACGTGCCCGTCCATGTACAACACATTGCTGCCGCCCGGCACATGATTGAACAGGGCCACGCTGTCGCCGATGGTGAGCCCGGGCACGACGTAGTTGTTGCCCCAGGCGTCCCACATCACCGGAAGGGTGCTCTGCGATCGGGCTCCTGCGGCCGGGTTGTTGATGTCCGTGATGAAGAAGCGCTCGATCCCCTCCCTCAGCCGGGGCAGAGAGTTCGGCAGCGGCGATCCGTCCGCGTCGCAGTGCTGAGTTTGCCAGATTCGGATGTCCACGTCTCCCACCGCCCGAGAAGGCCAGACGCCGATGCCGTTCCACGCTTCGGGACACCCTGCCGCCGCCGCATCGGCCTGCGAGATCGCCGTGCGGTCCGCCGGATTGCCGTCGCCGTTCGTGCCGGTGGCAACGTACAGTTGGGAACCCGTTTTGGCCGCGAAGTAGACGTATAGGTACGACACGGGAAACGACAACACGGCCTTCAGGCAGGCATCCCGGGCCTGCGGTGTGGCGCCCTGCGTCTCGGGGCTGCGCATGATGTAGTCAATATACTCCGGCAGGTCCTTTACTTTGAAAGCGGGAAACGGGCTGCGCGTTCCCGTGGTGTAGAAGTTGAAGTAATCCACATTGTCTGCCCGGGGGTCCGAAGGGCAGACGGCGATGTTCGGGTCCGTCCAGTACTCCGGATAGGTGGTCCCGGCATCGAGGCCGAAGAAGCTGAACCAGCCACCCGGGGCATACCGAATTCCCGCCGGAAACTTACCCTTGTTCTCGCCCGCATGCCTCTTGAAGATGATGCCCCATGGCTTGAGATTGTTCTGACACGACGCCCGGTTGGCGGCTTCTCGGGCCCGGGCCAGGGCGGGCAGCAGAATGGCGGCCAGGATCCCGATGATGGCGATGACTACCAGGAGCTCGATGAGGGTGAAGCCGGCTCGCCTCTTGTCGGAGAAGTACATGAGCGGACCTCCTCTTGGATTGGCCTTCGCGGTATGGACGCGACACAAGACGCCCCTTCGGACACCCGATCAACGTGTCGTCCGGACGAGGCCCCTTCAAACCGGACTCCATGATACCCCTCGGGTTTTCCCGTGTATTTAGCGGATTCAGAGGAAAGCTTTCGCAGGAATTGCCACCCCTCTTGCCAGGGGGCACACAGGTTGTAGCGTCTGGGTACGACGCATCGCCCGGGATACGCGAAAGCGTGTACGCGCCGCCCGGGCCTACGAGCCCTGACCGGCGCGGCTGGGTGGAACGCCGAAGTAGGCGGAGAACTCGCGCGAGAACTCGTGGATCCGGGAATATCCCAGGTACTCGGCGATCTGGCTCACGTTCATGCCGCTGTACCGAACGAGGCCCATGGCTTCCCCCATGCGCAGGGCTTTGAGGCGTTGCATGGGCGACAGGCCGGTGGCGCTGTGGCATGCCCGGATGATGGAGGTCGGACTCTTGCCTCCGATGTCGCAGAGCTCCCGCATGGTCGCCCGAAACCGCCCCTGCCGCCGCAACGTCCGCTCAACCTCCCACCAGGTCCGCCCCTCCTCCGTATCGGCACAGGGGGCGGCCGGCATCCGGGCGATCTCCGCAAGCAGGCTGTAAAGGCCGGCGTAAACGCCCGGCGCGCCGTAGGCGGTGTCCGCTGTATTGGCCGCGGCCAGCAGCTGCTTGAAGGCCCGGCGAATGGCCGGCGTGGCCACCCGGGCATGGGTGTTTTCGGGCGGGGGCGGAAAGGCATGGGCCACGAAGCCCACGGAAATGAACGACACGGGCTCGGCGACGTCCAGCCACTCCACTTCCTGCGCCTCGTGGTAGTAGAGCAGCATCCCGCTCTCCACGGCATACTCCATCCCCAGCGTCCGCAGGGTAAACCGGCCGCGCTCGATGAGTTGAAGAAGGTGGCCGGGCAGCGAATAGACGCGCGTCTGGCCCCCCGGCCGGCGCACAAACCGCCACACGCCTGTGATGCGTTCGACAGGGGCCGGCACCTCCGGCACGAGCAGCTCCGTCGCGGTGTCCGGCCGTTCGATGTTCTGAAGCCCGTTCGGAATCATGGGATTCCGCGGCAGTGAGAGCGGCTTCCGGCGCATACAGGCTCCTCCGGCGGCGCAGGCTGTGCAGACACCGCCACGCTCCAACGAATTGTTGCCCTCCCGTCATACAATGTCAACGAGGCTCTCGGCGGATATCTGTAAAGGCAGGAGATCGGCGCTTGGACATTCGACAAACCCGCAAGTCCACCAATGCTGCTCCAAGCCCCCTTGTCAGCCACTAACCGGAAACCCGCGGTGCCGACCTGACCGCCCTGACGGCATCGATGGCCCCTTTCGGAATCTGCAATTCCTCGAAGTTCTCCGTATCCGGAACTGAACCAGGGTGACGCTTCCTCAGCCAAACCCTGGGATCTACAGAAGTCCGTCCCGGTACAGTGCACCAGCGTTTCACAGCATTTTTGTCTTGACATATGACCCCTCTTATCCTATTCTCCCTGCAATAAAGCGAACGGGGGCTCCTTCGCCTGTGACTGGGGGAATTTGGACTTCACGCAACGGCATATGCCAGGGGGATAGTGAGGCTCAAACGGGGGAATCTGGTCCTCACACGGATTGCGCTGAGCATGCAGGCGGGGCCAGCCTGGTATTGGTTGCACAACGAGGAGCAGCGCTAACGACCAAGGGGTTCCTGGGCCTCCCCTCCTGCCCGTCCTGGACAAGCCCCTCGACGGACGCGAGCAACTAGAGCTGTGAAGAGGCCATCTCGCCAATCAAAGCCATTCGCAAGGCGACGTGATTTACCACGTTTGCTTGCAGACTCTACCTAGCGTCCTTAAGTCATGGCTATGAAGAAGAAACATGAATGGTACGAGCTTCTGGGCCGAAGCGGAGGAGGATCCGCTACTCCGCTTCCGGATTGGGTCGACGAAGTTACGGGAAAGCTGCTGTGCACGCAGTGCCGCCAGTTGCTGCATGCACCCCCGGTACCCGACGTTCCCATCTTCGAAATGTCAAAGCAATCTCCTTTCAGTGGACTGGCAATTCTGGGCGGCCTCGGCCTTGCTTCCCACCGGTTTCTGGAGGAGCTCGGCAGCGACCTTGTCGATCAGTACCTCTACCTGGGAAGGGCCCTGACCAAGGACGGAAAGAAAGCACTCGAAGGCTTTTCCGTGGTGGCGTTTCGCCACACGGTATATATCCGAGGCGATAAGACGTCCGCTTACCGTCGTTGCGAGGGATGTGGCCAACACCTGTACTCCCCTCTGGGCGATTGGCATCTCGTGGCCGGTCAAGAACCGAAGGTGCCGCTTGCCGGCAGTCAGCAGGATACTCCCATTGTGTCCGCAGAGGTCCTGTCGCGGCTGTCTCCGGAAACCCG
>CAYVOE010000323.1:1990-6166 GCA_964452795.1 uncultured Nitrospiraceae bacterium | reverse complement strand
AGGCTGCACAGAACGGCCCAGAACGCCACCCACAGGCTCAATCCCACAGGCCCCCAGCCGTCGCCCATCAGCCCCCCTCTTCCCCGCTCCGGCCCGTCGCGCCCGTCCGGATCACCGTCGCCGTCTCCACGAATCGCGGCGGCGCTCCACGACCGGAGGCGCCTCGAGGAACCCGTGCTCGCGGAACACGGCGTCGGCCTCGTCGGTGAGGAGATAGTCGTAGAACCGGACCGCTTCCGGGTGTTCGAGTCCCGATTTCATGAGGGCCAGCCGATAGGCGGGTTTCACGTATTCCGACTCGAGGGGAAAGGCCAGGCGCACCTTGTCGGATAGGGGGACGTCGGTCATGTACACCACGCCCGCGTCGACCTTGCCGCTGCCCACCATGTGGAGCACCTGGCGCACGTCGCTGCAGTAGACGCCCTTCATCTCGAGGGAATACCAGAGGTCCCGTTCCTGGAAGATCTCGCGGGCGTAGCGTCCGGCGGGCGCGGCCGATTCCGTCAGGGCGATGCGCTTGACGTCCGGCGATCGCAGATCCTCGAGATCGTCGAGCTCGAGCGTCGATTCCGCCGGCACGATCAGGGCCAGTCGGTTGCCCAGGATGTCCTTCCACCGCGCCACGCGTTCGTAGCGTTCGAGGGCCTCGACCCAGCCGCGGCTTGCCGACAGGAAAATATGGGCCTGCCCGCCGTCGAGAAGCTGCTGGCCGAGGGTGGATGAGGAAGCGAAGGTGGGCCACAGGACGGCGTCGTGGGTCTCGATGTATTGGTCGATGACCCGGGTCAGGGCTTCGGATGTGCTCATGGCCGCATAGACCACGACGGGCTGGGACTGGGCGGACGCGGGGGCGACGGCCTCGCGACCGCAGGCCGCGGCCCACAGAATCAGCAACCCTGACCACGCAGTTCGACTCACGCGTTCCTTTCTCCCGGGATTACCGACATCATACCAAACCGACCCGATCTTCGCCCACGCGTCTGCGCGGACCGGTCAGGGCGGCTCGCCGAAGACCTGGGCGCTGAAGCGGCAGATGCGCACGTCGGGTTCCCGCCAGGCCTGGGGCTCGTATCCGGCCTTGCGGCACGCCGCGGCCAGGAAGGTCGGGACGTTCCACCCTTCTTCCACCGCCACCTGCGGGAGAAGGACGCCGCCGCGCTGGGGCGGCCGCTCGACGTAGACCCCGTCGCGGCCGATGCGGATCTCGTCGATGTCATAGACGGTCTTGAAAGGGGTATCGGGGCTGTCGCCCGGCGTCAGGGCGGAAATCTCGATGTGGATGTCGGGGAGTTCCTCGGGCTTCACCGGGAGGAACCGGGCATCGCGCAGGGCGGCGTTGTAGGTGCTGTCGCGAACGGCGCAAATCAGGGGCTCGCAGTTGGCGATATAGCCGACGCACCCCCGGAGCTCGCCGCATCGGAACAGGGTCACAAACGCGCCGTGCCGCTCCTGCAAGCGCGCCGTCGTAGGGTAGCCCGATACGTCGAGGCGCTGCCCCCGCACCACGGCCTCGACCAGAGACGCCCGCGCCACCCGAAGCAGGATGCCTTCCTCGACCGTGTCGAGGAAGTGCTCGCTTACGTCGAGGGTCATGGCTCATCCGCCTTCTTTCGCCCGGGAAACAGGCCCTTGCGCTGCGGCTTCTCGGGGGCTTCGGGCTCTTCGGTCGAGGCCTGAACCTTCGGAGCCGCCGGGGGACGGACCGGGGTCGCCCGTTGTTCGACGGGCGCCTCGACCGGGCGACGCCGCATCCGCCGGGCCGCGGGCGCCGCGTACGCGGGATTGTAGTACGCCACCGAGCCATAGCTGACCGAGTTGTCGTAGCTGCCCGTCACGCGGCCGGAGGTGTTGTAATCGAGGAGCACGCCCCGGGTGCCGCGGGGCAGGAGCCGCATGAACAGCTCGATCACGTTGTCGCCGCAGATGGGAATGCCGGTTGCATCGAGGTAGACGTGCAGGCCCGCCAGGTTGCGGTCGAGGAGCAGGTCAAGCAGGTCCAGGTCCAGCTTCTCGATACCGGCGGCCGCGTCGGACCCGAAGGGCCGGAACCCGTGCCGGGCGCCGTAGTGGGTGAGGTCCGTGCTGGCCACGATGAAGGTGCGGCTGTCGATGATTTTGCGCAGCGCCTCGGCCGTGGCCTTGAGCGCGTCGGTGTCAAGTTCGTCTCGGTAGTTCCGGTATTCCCCCACCAGGATGGGCACGAGCTTGAAGTGTCCCAGCCGCGCCTGCAGGAACGGCAACAGCACCTCGATGGAATACTCGTTCTCGTGAAGCGGCATCCGCTTGCTGCCGTCGCTGAACTGCCGGGCCTTGCCGTAGGTCACGGACCGCACGTCGATGAGGGGACACATCTGGAGCTCGGCGATGGCGTCGACGTCGAGGGGAATGTCGCCGAGGGGCGTCCGGAACAAGTGAACCGAGGGAATGCTGCAATGGGGGAACTCGGCGAAATGAGACGGCGCGAGCACGATCACCCGGTCATACTGGCCCGTCAACAAGGGTCGGAAGGCATGAGCCGCCACTTTGCCGCTGTAGGGATAGGCGGCGTGGGGCACGATGCAGCCCATATACCGCCCCGGCAGGTCCGGCGGCGTCGCCTCGTTGATGTACTGGGCCACCGCCGCGCCCAGTTGGGCGGGATCGCCCGGGTAGAAAAGTCCGGCGGCGGCGGGCGGGCGTACCCGCACGTCGTCCAGAGCCGCAACGGCCAGGATCACGAGCAAGCCCAGGCCCAGGATCCGCATTCCGGTACGCGTCATGTGGTACCCCCTCCGTGTGGCCGGTCCCGTCGCGGACCGACCGCCTCTGCGCGGCTCCAGCATACCACACTTCGCCGCTTCGGGCAGGCCCTATTCCGATTCGGCGCGGTCGGGAGCGGCGGGAATCGACGCCGCCTCGGACGCGCGGGACTCGGCCGACGGCGCCGGCTCGCGCCCGCCCTTTCCGAGGTTCGCCGCTTCCCGATTACGAAGCTCCAGCGCTTCGTCGACGATCCGGAAGGCCCGGAGGACGGCCCGGCGGCAGACCTGGAGCGCCGTGCGCTGGTCGGTGTTGATTCCGCCCGCCTCCTCGTGGAGCAGCATTTCGATGAACCCGAGGACGGCCGTGAGGGGCGACCGCAGCTTCTGCGACACCGTCGAGAGGAAGGCCGTCCGCAACTGGTCGACGCTGCGCAGCTCCCGATTGAGCTGTTCGAGGTGGGCGTTGGCAAGCCGGGTGGCTTCCTGGAGGTCCTTCTGTTCGGTGATGTCGCTGGCCACGGCCACGAAGAACCGCTGTCCCTCGCGCAGATAGGACCGGACGTGGAAATCCACGGTGCGTTCGTCGCCGTCGCTCCGAATGAGGATCTGTTCCCAGTCGTATTCGCCGCGGGAGCGCAGGGCCGCGAACTTGTTGGGAAGGGTCCCGTCGTCGAACATAAAAGAGCGGATGCGGCGCCCGATCAGTTCGTTCTGGCTCAGGCCCAGGAACTCGAGGGCCCGGTGGTTGACGTCGACGATGAACTCGCGCTCGTCGTAGACCAGGATGGGCTCGGCCACGTTGTCGAGGATGGCCCGAAGCGTGGCCTGCGAGGCCTGGAGCGCGTCGGCCTGCCGGCGCACGCGGCTCTCGCCCTCGCGCAACTGCTCGCTCATGCTGGCGACCAGCCAGCCGGACACGAAGAGGAAGAGGAACCGGGCCACGAGGTTGGGCGGGTCCGTCTCGAATCCCAGGCGCATGAATTCGATCCAAAGCACCACGCCGTAGGCCGCGCAGCATGCCAGGGCGGCCATGAGGGTACGGGCGAAGCGCCGGTGGTACGCGCCGAACCCGATGAGGACGAGGGCATACATGAGGTAGGCGTCGCTGGTGTCGGCGCCGGTGATGTAGGTCGCCAGCGACACCTCGCCGAGGTAGATCAGGAAGTTGGAGACCGTCAGGAACCGGTCGTAGCGCCGCGCGGAGAATATCCAGTGAACGTAGGCGTTGTGGCCGAAGACCAGGGCCGTGATCACGCCCAGATCGAGGTAGCTGCCCTCGAAATATCCTAGGAAAAAGGGCGGAGCCAGGATCAGGTACGCCGCATAGCGCGCGACAAGCGCGATACGCTCGACGGCCCGGATCAGGTATATGTTGGCGCTGTCGCTACCCCTCATCGCGTCCCGTGGCCGCGGCGTAGACGGTGTTTCGCGGCAG
>CAYVOE010000323.1:0-1980 GCA_964452795.1 uncultured Nitrospiraceae bacterium | reverse complement strand
TTTGCGAATTGCATCGCGCCGAGACAGCCCCCGTGCCGTCTCGTCCTGCACCCGCGCTCGCAGGGCCTCCGCGGTCCATTCTCCCACCGGCGCCGTCTCGGGTGCAAGGTGGACGAGGAGCACGCACTCGCCGCGGACGCCGGTCTGGTTGAATTGGCGCGCCAGCTCTTCGAGATCGCCTTCCCGCACCTCTTCGTGGATCTTGGTCAGTTCCCGCGCCACGCAGGCCTGCGCCCCGGGCAGGCGCTCCGCCAGCCACGCCAGCGTGTTCGCCAGCCGGTGGGGCGACTCGAAAAACAGGTGGGTCCCTCCCATCGCAACCATCCGTTTCACGGCTTTCTCGGCTTGCCCGGCCTTGCGCGGGAAAAAGCCGTGAAAGGTGAAGTGGTCGCTGGGAAGCCCGCTGATCGACAAGGCCGCCATCGGCGCCGACGGACCCGGCACGGCCACCACCTCGAGGCCCCGGGCGCGGGCGGCCCGTACGACCCGGTAGCCGGGATCGGAGATGCACGGCGTGCCCGCGTCCGTGATCAGGGCGACGTCGTCCCCCCGGGCGAGCCGCTCGACGAGGTCCTCGGCCTTGGCCGCCTCGTTGTGCTCGTGATAGGAGGTGAGGGGCGTGGCGATGCCGTAATGGTCGAGCAGGCGGCGCGAATGGCGGGTGTCTTCGCAGGCGATGAGATCGGCTTCTCGCAACACCCGCAAGGCCCGGGCGGTGATGTCCTCGAGGTTCCCGATGGGCGTGGCCACCACGAACAATCGGCCCGCGCCCTCGGATCGTTTGGCATCCGGCTCCGTCATCGGGGAATGATAGAGCCGGTCCGGCGGCCCTGTCCAGCGGGTGCCGACCGTCCCGGAATCATCGGCCGGAGGCTCCCTATTCGCCGACCGCCGCTTCCTGCGCCGCGTCGACGCGGTCGTGGTACTCCTGAAGGCAGCGCACGTCGGGCCTGCGTTCGCGCATGACCCGTACGGCCATGACCGCCGCCCGGGCGGCCGCCAGGGTGGTCATGACGGGGAGACCGCGTTCGAGGGCGGTGCGGCGGATGGCTTTCTCGTCGTACTTCGACTCGACGCCCAGCGGCGTGTTGATGATCCAGTCGATTTCCTCGTTGATGATATGGTCCACCACGTTGGGCCGGGCCTCGCCGACTTTGTACACCTCCTGGACGGGCAGGCCCTGCTGGCGCACGATCTGGGCGGTGCCCTTGGTGGCGATTATCTTGAATCCCAGGTCGACCAGGTCCCTGGCCAGCGATCCCGCCCGAAGCTTGTCGCGGTCGTTGAGGCTGAGGAACACGGTGCCCTCGAGGGGAATCCGGCTGCCGGCGGCGATCTGGCTCTTGGCGAAGGCCATGCCCATGTCGCGGTCGATGCCCATGACCTCGCCCGTGCTGCGCATCTCCGGCCCCAGGACGATGTCCACGCCGGGGAACTTGATGAACGGCAGGACCACTTCCTTGGCGGAGACGTAGGCGGGCACGGGGTCTTCGGTCACGCCGAGCTCTTTGAGCGTCTTGCCGGCCATGACGCGGGCGGCGATCTTCGCCAGGGGCAGGCCGGTGGCCTTGCTCACGAACGGCACCGTCCGGGAAGCCCGGGGGTTCACTTCGAGGAGGAAAATGTCTTCGTCGTGGACGGCGAACTGGATGTTCATCAGGCCGACGACGTTGAGCTCGCGCGCGAGGGCCCGGGTCTGCTCCTTGATGCGCTCGAGGATGCGCGGGGGCAGATCGTGGGGCGGCAGGATGCAGGCGCTGTCGCCGGAATGGATGCCGGCCTCCTCGATGTGCTGCATGATCCCGGCCACCACGACGTCCACGCCGTCGGACAAAGCGTCCACGTCGATCTCGATGGCGCCTTCCACGAACTTGTCGATGAGAATGGGGTGTTCGGGCGAGGCCTTGACGGCGTTGGTCATGTATCGGTCGAGGGTGGCCTTGTCGTAGACGATCTCCATGGCCCGGCCGCCGAGCACGT
>CAYVOE010000322.1:0-6168 GCA_964452795.1 uncultured Nitrospiraceae bacterium | reverse complement strand
AACCATGGAAAGGAAGGCTCATGTGATATGAACGCATTGGTAGGAGTACGGGCCAACACCTCGGGGCTGCTCAGCGCGGGACCGGCCCAGCGCCGGGCCGTGGAGAAGGAGCTTCAGGCCGCGGCAAGGGCCATGTTTCTCGGTCGGATGAAGGCGGCGCAGGCCGCGTCCCCGGCCGCCAAGTCGGGAGCGCCCGCTCCCAAGTCCGCCGCGCCCAAGGCCGAGGAAACGCCGCCGACGTCGGAGGAGCAATCCGACGACACCGTCACGCGGGTCGTGAACAACGAGCTCGGCAAGGACGCGTTCCTGCAACTGCTGGTCCAGCAGATGCAGAACCAGGACCCCCTCGAGCCCGTGGACAACTCGCAGATGATCGCCCAATTGGCCCAGTTCTCGGCCCTCGAGCAGATGAACAATCTCAACGAGAACTTCGCGATGCTCAGCGGGAACGTCGACCAGCTCAACTTCATCTCCGCCAACTCGCTGATTGGGAAGGAGATCACGGGGTTGGACATCGACGGGAACGTGGTCGAGGGCGTGGTCGAGCGGGTCCACATGGACGGGAGCCTGGTGTACCTGGCGGTGGGCGACCAACTGGTGTCGATGGCGGGCGTCATCGGCATCGGAGGGGCCGCGCCGGAGGAAGGGTCATGATCCGTCCGGTCCATTCGGTCGACCCTCGGGGGTTGACCGCGCCGGTCCGGCCCTCGACCCAGTCCGCCCCGGCGAAAACATCCTTTGCGGAAACCCTCGAAAGCCGGCTTCGGGATCCCGAGCCGGTGCGGTTCTCGGCCCACGCGCGGGAACGCCTGGACAGCCGGAACGTGACCTTCTCGGGCTCGGATCGGCTCCGGCTCGACCGGGCCGTGGACCGGCTGGCGGAAAAGGGCTCTCGCGAGTCCCTGGTGCTGATGGACGAACTGGCCCTCGTGGTCAGCGTGCCCAATCGAACCGTGATCACCGTGGTTCCCCAATCGGACACGGGGAACATCTTCACCCACATCGACAGCGCCGTGGTGGTGCCGAAGGACGGCACGCCCCGGGAAGGGTAGGAAATCGAGCCGGTCCCCCGGCGGGAGGCTCGCCGCGCCGCGGAACGACCGATGCGGCGCGAACGAACAGGAGAGAACATTATGGGTACTGCCATTTACACGGGCGTGACGGGGCTTCTGGCGCACCAGCGCCGCATCGACGTCGTCGCCAGCAACATCGCCAACGTCAACACCACGGGCTACCGGGGGTCGCGGGTCCTCTTCCAGGACCTCTTTTCCCAGACCCTGGAAGGCGCCCGGGCTCCCGTGGGCGATTTCGGCGGCACCAACCCCACGGAAGTGGGACTGGGCGTGCGCCTGGCCAGCATCGACGTCAACCACAACCAGGGCTCGCTGATCACCACCGGTGTGGCGTCGGACCTGGCCATTCAGGGCCAGGGCTTCTTCGTCCTCAACGACGGCCACAACAATTTCTTCACGCGCGACGGGTCCTTCATGCTCAACGCCAACGGGGCCCTCATCGACCCGGCCACGGGCCTACGGGTGCAGGGGTTCATGGCCGAGAACGGGGTGATCAACGACAACACCCCCCTGGGCGACATCACCATTCCCGTGGGCGGGGCGTCCATCGTGCGGGCCACCTCCACGGTGGGGCTCCAGGGCAACCTGAACGCCAATGCCTCCGTGGGAGACGTGGTCCAGCGGACCATGACGGTCTACGATTCCCTCGGCACCGCCCGGGAGATCCAGGTCACCTACACCAAGCGCGCCGTGGTTACCGACGGGGGCGTCGACTACAACGCGTGGGACTGGTCCGCCAGCTTCACCAACGGCGACACCCCTCCGGTGACCAGCACCGTCGGGACGGGGACCCTCCTCTTCGACACGGCGGGGAACTTTGCGAAGGAAGGCACGATGGCGGGGGCCGTGTTTACGGCACGTCCGGCCGGCACCCCCGAGATCTCCATCACCAACGCCCAGCTCGGCGGGGTGGCGGCGTTTCCCAACGATCCCTTCTCGTTCGACGTGTCCTTTGGCCAGATTACCGAACTCTCCGGCACCAGCGACGTGACCGTGGCGAGCCAGGACGGCTACCCGCGGGGCGTGCTCTCGAGCTTTAACATCGGCCGGGACGGGGTGATCAACGGCGTGTTCACCAACGGACTTACCGTGGTGGTGGGCCAGGTCGCCCTCGCCAACTTCTCCAACATGGGCGGGCTCGTCCGGTGGGGGAACAACATGTTCCGCGACACCGCCGCCTCCGGTGTGCCCCAGATTGGCTTGCCCAACTCGGGCGGACGCGGACAGGTCTCGGGCGGCGTGTTGGAAGGCTCGAACGTGGACCTGGGTACGGAGTTCAGCAACCTCATCGTGACCCAGCGCGGGTTCCAGGCGAACGCCCGGACCATCACGACGGCGGACCAATTGCTTCAAGAGACCGTCAATCTCGTCCGATAAACGGATAGACCCTTAGCGCAGGCGGGCGGCCGCGCGTTATTCGTTGGCGGCCGCCCGCGCGCCGGGGTAAATCGGGCATAGCGGGAAAAGGGGTAATTGCTTAAATCGATAACCCGGCATACCCCGCAAATATGGGCTAGAGGCAATTCGTCCCGTATCAGAACCATAATTGCACAAAATATTGTGGTTCGCGCTTAACAGTGGTACACTTTGGCCCACGGCGTTGTGGGCGACGTCGCGGGGCACATCGGATCTAGGGCATGGACATCGCAACCGTCATCGGTCTGATCTCCGGCATCGGACTGCTCATCGTGGCCATCCTCATGGGTGGCAGCGCGCTGATTTTCTGGGACACGGCGTCCATGGTGCTGGTGGTGGGGGGCACCCTCGCGTCCACCCTCATCAACTACCCGCTTCACGACGTACTCAGCGTGTTCGGCACCCTCAGGAACGCCTTTTTCCACAAATCGACGCCACCGGACAAATTGATAGAGAAGCTGGTGGCCTTTGCGACCGTGGCGCGCCGGGAGGGGATCCTGGCCCTGGAGTCGCAGGCGGAAGATACGGAAGACCCCTTCCTGAAGAAGAGCGTTCAATTGGCCATCGACGGCGCGGCTCCGGAGCTTATCAAGGACATCCTGACCACGGAGCTGGCGTTCATGGAGAGTCGCCACCAGCAGGGGCAGGCGATCCTCAATACCATGGGGTCCATGGCGCCGGCCTTCGGCATGATCGGCACCCTTATCGGGCTGGTGCAGATGTTTATGAGCCTCAACGACCCGTCGCAAATCGGGGGAGGCATGGCGGTGGCCATCCTGACGACGCTGTACGGGGCCATGCTGGCGAACATCCTTTTCCTGCCTTGCGCGGGCAAGCTGAAGGTCCGCACGAGCGGCGAAGTGTTGGCCAAGGAGATCATCATCGAGGGCATCCTGAGCATACAGTCGGGCGACAACCCGCGGGTGGTCGAACAGAAGCTGAAATCGTTCGTAGCGCCGGCCATTCGCGAGCAGATCAGCGTGGGCCGCTGATATGGCGTCGCGGGAACGGAAAGAGGCGGAAGAGCCGGGAGTCCCGTTGTGGGTGGTCACCTACGGCGACATGATGAGCCTGCTGCTGTGCTTCTTCATCCTGCTGGTGGCCTTTTCCGAGACGCGCAAGGACAAGCTCGAGCAGGCCCTGACGTCGTTCCAGGGGGCGCTGGGTGTGTTGCCGGCTCATAACCGGGTCTTCGACAATCCGGTGCTGCCCGTGGCTCGGGGGCCGGTGCGCCGGTCGGTAGAAGACGCGGCGCGCCGCCTGCAGGAGCGGCTTCAGGAGCGGGGCCGAGACAAGGACATAAAGCTGGAGTACGACGGAGAAGGCGGGCTCCGGATCACCCTGCCCAGCCAGGTGCTGTTCGATTCGGCGAGTGCCCGGCTGCGGGCCGAAGAAGAGACGCGGCGCGTCCTTTCCGACGTGGCGGAAACCCTTTCGAGCCTGGATGGATACTACTTCGAGGTTCGAGGCCACACGGACAACCGACCCTTGTCGCGGGGGGGGCCGTACCGCGACAATTACGAGCTCAGCTTCGCTCGGGCCATGGAGGTGGCCCGCTATCTGAACGAGACGGGAGAGATCCCGATGGAGAAGTTTGAAATAGTGGCCTGTGGTCCCTCGCAGCCGATTGCCGGCAACGATACGCCCGAGGGACAGGCGGCCAACCGTCGGGTCGACGTTCACGTTCGTTCGACGGAGGCGTCCGCCCGGGCCTCGACTCCGGCCGCCGCGGGTTCCCGGCGGCCGACGGGGGAGCGGTAGGGTATGGCCGATGAAGAGAGCCGGTCGTCCGGCGGAAGCTCTTTTGTGCGGACTTTCGGTATGCTGGTGGGCGTGGCGCTGGTGTCGGCCATTGCGGCGCTGCTGGCGTACAAGATGTGGCTGGCGCCGCGGCTCGTCGATGCGCAGGTCCAGCCCTCCGCTGTCGACGACAAGATCCCGGAGCTGGCTCAGGCTGTGGAGTTCGACGAGTCCATCGTGGACGTCATCGATCCGAATCGGAACGGTCCGGCGTCGCTGCTCCTGTTCCGCGTGTCGTTCCTGTGCTCGAACCCGGAGGCGGCGGAGCTGGTGACCCGCGACAAGGCCTACTTCAAGGAGATGATCGACGACTTGCATCGGTACAAGAACCGGGCGGCCCTCGACGACCCGCTGTGCAAGGAATCCATCAAGCGGCAGGCCCTGAGGAAGGCGAATGAACGGCTCCAGAAGCTCCAGATGCAGCCCAAAGAGGACGTGAAAGTGATTGACGTCTATCACACCAAGTTTTTCGTGGCGGACCAGCTATGACGCCCGGATCGGAGCCTCGTGAACACGAATTCGGCGAAGTTCGGCGGACGGAACGGCCCCCGGTTCAGCACCTGGACATCGACGATCTCAAGTCGGTGCGGCTCGAGCTTTCGGTGGATCTGGGCTGCGCCCGCATGCTGGTGCGCGACGTGCTGGAGCTCAAGCGCGGTTCGGTGGTGCGCCTCGACAAGGTGGCCGGCGAGACCACGGACATCACCGTAGGCGGCCTGCCCTTCGCCCGGGGCGAAGTGGTGGTCATCGGCGACACGCTCCACGTGCGCGTGGGCGAACTGGTGGGCGCCGAGGAACGGACGGAGGACGATGCTTCCGGCCATTAGCCTGATCGCGGCGTGCATCCTGGGCGTCGGGGCGGCCGCGGCCGTTCCGGAAGGCTCGGTCGCGCCCGATTTCGACCCCCGGTCTCCGGAGGCCTATTCCAAACCCTTTCCGGAACCGGAGCCCGCTGCGCCGCCCGCCGCGGAAGAGTTCGAGGGCTGGGACGCCATCCGCTCGGCGACCCTTTCCGCCCTCGACGAAGTGGAACCCGCCGGGGAAGAGCCCGGGCCCGAGGGTCCGGTAGACCCCGCGCGACGCCCCTTCTTCGATCAACTGCTCAACGCCCTTTCGGCCCTTTTGGTGGTGCTGGCGCTTATCGT
This sequence comes from uncultured Nitrospiraceae bacterium, assembly GCA_964452795.1. Lineage (GTDB taxonomy): Bacteria > Hydrogenedentota > Hydrogenedentia > Hydrogenedentales > SLHB01 > CAYVOE01. The sequence continues at coordinate 734 of CAYVOE010000322.1, read as the reverse complement.
GGGCGTTTACGTGTTTCTGAGGCGATTCGGACGGCGCGGCCCCCTCGCCGGGGCACAGCCGGCCATACGGCACCGGGGAAAGTTCGCCCTGGACGGCCGGGCCGCGTTGCATACGGTCGAAGTGGGGGGGAAGATCCTGGTCCTGGGCGTGACGGCCCAGAACGTCAACCTCCTCGCCACGTTTACACCCGAGGAACTCGGAGCCGAGCCCGCGGGCGTGGCGCCGGGTCCGACGGACTTTCTGGCGCACCTGCGCGCCAGCGGCGCTCCCACGCCGACCGCCGCCACCGGGGAAAGCGAAGACGCCGAGCTCGACTCGTTGCGGCGCGAAATCGAACGCCTGCAGCGGCACCTTCGGGAGGGCTCGAGCGGCCGTGATTAGGCTCTCATACAGCGCGAAACGGCTTCGGCGCCCGGTTGCGCTCGCGACGGTCGTGCTCGTGCCGGCGGCATCCGCCTGGGCTCAAGACGCGGAAGAGACGGGCTTCAATATTCTGCGCATCCTCGAGCAGGCCGCGGCGCCCGAACAGATTTCGTCGACCCTGATCCTGTTTCTGTTCATCACGGTCCTGTCCCTGGCGCCCGCCATCCTGGTCATGACCACTCCATTCACCCGCATCATCGTGGTCCTGGGGTTTCTGCGGCAGGCCATGGCCACCCAGCAGACGCCGCCGAACCAGGTCCTCGTCGGCCTCGCCCTGTTCCTGACCTTCTTCATCATGGCGCCGACCTAT
>CAYVOE010000321.1:0-6198 GCA_964452795.1 uncultured Nitrospiraceae bacterium | reverse complement strand
TTCTGCCTCGGCGACGACCGCGTGGCCTATCCCGATAACCACATCGAGGCGGACAACCGGCTGGTTTTCTTCCTCGGCCGCCTGAACGAGCGGTACGGCGACGACGCCTTCTACGTCCATCTCACCCGCGACCTCGAGGCCACGGCCCGAAGCTACGCCTCGCGGATCGACGGCGGGATCATGCGAGCCTACTACAAGGGCATCCTTTTCGACACGCCCGACGGCATGGAGCCCCTCGACGTGGCCCGGGACTACTGCATCAACGTCGAGAAAACCGTGCAGTACTTCCTGCGCGACAAGTCCCGCGTTCTTCCCTTCGCGCTCGAGAACGCCAAGGAGGACTTCCGGACCTTCTGGAACGCCATTGGCGCCGAAGGCGATCTGGAAGCTGCCCTGGCGGAATGGGACGAGAAGCACAACGCCACCGTTGTCGTGCCGCCCAAGCCGGTCGTCGCCCAGGCCCCGCCCCCGCCGCGGCCCCTTGCCGTGCGCGGTCTGGGCAAGGCCCGCCGCGTTCTCGTGGGTCTGCCCCGCTTCATCCAGCGGGCGTAAGGCTCCCTCTCCTCAGCTTACAAGATCGGTCCGGGCCCCCGCCGCTGGAACATGCAAAAAGGGGGACGCGGCCCATTTTCGCCGCGCCCCCCGTTTTCGCTGATTTCGTTTTTCCGCGCTTCTCCCCGCTACTCCGCCGATTCGACGAACTGGTGGAAGCCCGCCTTGTGCGGCTCACCCGATTCCGCGTAGTGGGTGATGCCTTCTCGCTCCACGATCTCGCGGAAACGGGCGTAGGTGCCGTCCTGCCTGGCCTCGACGGGGCTGCGCCGGCACTTGAGGTACATCACGGGCAGACGGGCCATCTCGACGCGGCGCCGAATCTCTTCGTTGTCGGCGACGGTCTCGGCCTTGTCGAAGAGGGCCTCGGCGTCGCGCACGAAGGCGTCCGAAAAGAGCTTGTCGTCGGGCTGAAGGCCGAGGTGGATGTGGGTGTCGGGGGTCAGCCGGTTGTGGAGCAGGTCAAAGTAGGCGCGCACGTATTGCCCGGCCCGTCCGTAGTAGCCGTACATGAAATCGTTGATGACCTCCGGCACGTTGCACTCGGGGTCCCACAGCAGCTTCGAAATCACGTAGGCGCGCAGCTCGGCGAATTCGCCGCCCCGGCTCTGGTACGCGGCCTGTTCCATGATGCCGATGGCGTTGTGATCGCGGAAGAACTGCATGTTGGGCTGAAGCACCCGGAAGTTGGGATACGGCATGATGTAGTGGCTGAAGTTCACCACATAGTCCCAGATGTAAATGTGAGGCGCCTTGGCCGCCCAACCTTCCATGTCCTCTACGAAAGACTCGTTCTCCGGGCATTCGGTGAAGGGATGGGCGAAGCAGCACTCGATGCTGCAGAACCGCACCACCACGTTCTCGCGGGGCTTGATGGTCTTGGGCGGTTTGCGCGTGTACTGATACGCCAACGTCCCGATAAACTTGTCGGGAAACTCCTCTTCCACGGCCTCGGCCACCTGGTTCACGAACCAAATGACGGGGCCCGCCTCGCTCTCCTCGCGCTTCGCGATGGCCTGGCAGTTGTCGCATTGGCAAGGGTTGGCCCAGTCGTTCTGCGACACGTCATAGATCAGGTACTGCGGCAGTTCGCGCATCTTTTGCCGGATCCGCTCGGTGATGATCCGCAGCACGTCGGGGTTGGTGAGGCACAACTGGGCCCGTTCCCATTGACGCTTGCCGTCGATGAGGCTGTAGTACTCGGGGTGCTCGCCGAAGAACTCATCGGGCGGCATCAGCGGGAAGAAGGTGTGAACCGCCCAGTAGGCCTCGAGTCCGCCGGGCTGCTCTCGATGGCTCATGGCGCCGTTGATGCGGTTGCGCGCCGCCCAGATGGGTTCGAAGGCCTCGTAGTAGAAGTCGTTGCGGACCCGGATGCCGGGTTTCTCGCCGTGGTTGAGGTACGTGAAGGCGTAGCGCTCCTTCTTCGGCGCCACCGTGACCGTGGGTGTGTAGAACCGCACGCCCATCTCCCGCTCGAGGAACGACATCACGCCGTACATGGTGCCCCGGTCGCGTCCGCCGTAGATGAACAGGGTGGGGCCGACGTTTACGTACCGGAAGGATTCGTCGCCGGCCGCGGGTACGGGCAAATCTTCCCCGGCCAGCCGATTCAGCCGCTCGTCGATGCGCGCGTCCCGGCCGATGCAGAGGGCCCGCTCGGGCACGCCGGCCGCCGAGTCCTGTACGGCGAAGTCCGCCCCGCTCACCTCCTTGAGCCAGGTCCGCAGCTCGTTCGCGGCCCACTTCTCCGATTCCGACCCGTTCTCGGCCACGACGATGACGTAGTCCGTGCGTCCGCTCTCGAACAGGGTCTGTTCGGCGGGCTCGCCCACCGAAAAGGGTATCTCCATGGTGAGATCCTCTCCGTCGGCCAAGTGCGCCGTCACGGTCAGATGGTATCGCGCGAAGTGTTCGCTCTCGACCGGCAGCGGCATCTCCCGCGCGCCCGACCATTCGCCGTTCCACCGCTCCTGCCGCGGCTCCTCGGCGGACACCGAAAGGCGCGCCCCCGTCACAAGGGTCTTCATGACGGAATCGGCCGGACGGGCGCGCAGGACGGGCGACCCGTTCTGCGACGCCACTTCAAACAGGGGGAAGCGCTCCGTCAGGGTCGCGCGCTCCAACGGCAGCAAGCGGCAGCCGAGCTGCCAGCGGTTGCCCCGCTCCTCAACCTTGATCAGCAGCTTGTTGCGGCCCTCTTTCAGCGCGACGGGCACCACGTCGTGGTCGGCCTTGAATCCCCGGCTGGCCGGGTTGTCGAGGATGGCCTCGCCGTTGAGCCAGGCCCGGGCCCCGTCGTTGCTGCCGAGGGCGAGAACGGCGACGGTCGGCTTCGCCGCCTCGATCTCGCAGTAGGCATACCCCACGGCGGTGTTCGCGTTGCCCAGGGCCGCGTCGAGGTCCACCGTGTCTTCGGGCGATCGATAAGGTTTCCACGTGCAGGTCGTGTCGCCGTGCGTGACCGATTGGCCTTCGTCAACCCGCGGATTCGCTTCGCCGCCCTGCGCCGCCAGGTAGTCCGTGTACATGCCCGGAAGGCGGACCGTATCGGTGTCGGTCTCGCCCGGCGCCAGCAGCGGGAAAGGCCCGCAAACCAACCACTCTTTCATGAATTCCCCGGAAGGCTCGCCCGAATAGATCGGAACCTCGGCTCCGGACGTGGCGGACACGACCGCCAACCCCACAATGAGCAGCACGCGCATGGATAGATCTCCCACCGTTTGACCACCAATGGCTTGTCTGCCCTCCAAGATAGCCCGGTCCGGCGCGCGGCTCAAGCGGCCCGCTTCTTACCTCGTCGGGAGTGCGGCCGTGCGGGGGCAGAGGCGGGCGCCGCACGCGAGGCCGATTTCGCCCGGATCCGGGAAGGGGCGGTGTCGAAGACTCCGGAGAAATCCGTAGTCGCCTCGACTCTCGAGATCGGCGTAGGTGTGGAGGCCCTGCTCGCGGCAGGTTTCGGCGTACAGTCGGAACAGATGGGCCGACACCCAGGCGTCGGCGGCGGCGCAATGGGCGTTCGAGAAAGGAATGCCGTGAATGCGGCAGGCCGTTTCGAGCCGGCATCGAACGCCGAGCCCCAGCAAGGGCCGCATGTACATCAGGCAGATGTGGGGCGGTTCGTGGGAAATCCCCAGGGCGCCCAATTCCGCCGAGACGAAACCCAGGTCGAACCGGACGTTGTACGCCGCGACGACGCACCCGCGGAGGGCGGCGAACAGGTCGCCGGCCACGTCGCCGAAGGTTGGTGCGTGCCGCACGTCCTCGCCTCGGATGCCGTGGATGTGGGTGGCGTTCATGGGCCGTTGCGGGTTGATCAGGGTGTCGAGCGCGAGCCGCGGCGGAGCCCCGGGGTCCACGCGCACCACGCTCAGCTCGACGACGCGGTCCCAGCCCGGACACAGCCCCGTCGTCTCCAGATCGATGATGGCCACCGGCGTCTCGTCGATTCGGCGGTCTCGGACGCAGAACTCCGCTGCCATGCCACGGCTCCCGATTCGTACCCCGGACTCCCGTACCTCCGCCAGAATAGCAGAGCGCAAGGGCCCCTGGGTAGGGGCCGCCTTCCGCAAGGCGTCCAGCCGGGTTAGTTGACGACGAAGCCTTCCTTCTCGAGCTCCTTGACCAGTTCCGCCCTCTCTGCCTTCGAGATCTTTGTCAGGGCCACGGATTTCCGGGGGTCAAGGGGCTGGAAATGCTTGCTCAGGCGCCGGCGATGGGTCAGATCGGCGATCACCAGGGGGTCGTCGGACTCGAGGATATGGACGGTCCGCAAGCGGACCCGCTTGACGCCGCCGCGCCAGTCCTCGAGCGTGGTCAGGACGTTGGCGGGCAGGTCGCCGCGGTTGTGGGCCAGCAGGAACGCGATGAAGGCGTCGCCGTCGTGCCCGTCCTGAATTCCCTTGGTAAACGATTCTTTGGTAAGCGTGTAGACCGTGGCGACCCCGGTGCTGCGGCGCTCGGCGAACTGATCGAGGGGCACCGTGAGCAGGGGATCGGTGTCCTGCGTCGGCACTACGATGTCAAAATTGGGCTGCACCACGAACCGCGCCGACTTGGGCCGGTAGCGCGACGCCACCCCGTTGTCGATCCGGCCCATGAGGAAGGCGCGGCCGAAGTCGGACAGGCGAAACAGGGACGCGGCGCCGTTCTCCGTACGCTCCACCACGCCCAGCCACAGCAGGGTCTCCTCGAGGGACCGGGCGAGGTTGCGCTCCGCCCCGGGCACCGCGCTGGGGCTGACGTAATGCCACCCGCCGGCGTTGCGCAGCACCGGCCGTTCATCCTCCACCCGGCGGCGCAGCGCATAGCGCAGAAAGGGTTCGACTTCGTACCACGCACCGGGCTTGAGGTCGTCGAGGATCGCCGCCAGGATACGCCTTGATTCGGCTTCGCTGCCGCCGGCCGTCAGGCGGTCGAAGATCATCTTGTGCCGCGCCAGGGGTTCGAGCGGCACCAGCGCGTCCACGTTGCCCGCCCGCAACTCGTCATCCACCCGGACCAGCCACCCCACGCCTTCCGCCGCCCACAGGCACGTTGTCAGCGAGGGGTCCTGGTCTTCCGGGCAGATCTCGGCGAGCCGGCGCCGGTCTTCCCGGAACAGTTCGCCGTCGCCCCGAACCCGCGCCGGGCGCGCCGCGAGGGCCGCCACCAGTTGGAGAACCCGCTCCGAGAACTCGAGCCGGCGCGCCGTCGTCGCCGCGGGTCGGCCCCGATGCGGTTTCGGGGCGCCGTTTACCGCCCGCCGCGACGCTTCGGATTCGCGCCACTGCCGGATCTCTTTCACCAGGCCCACGACGCGGACCAGCCGGTCTTCGCCGTCGAACCGGAACATCTCGACCAGCGCCAGGCCGCGGCACAGCTCCCACAGGGCCCGTTCCGTCTCGTAGTCGGCCTCCGGGCGGGCCGCCCGCAACGTCGCCGGAGCCACCAGGCCGTCTTCCGACTGCCACACCGCGTCGAAGATCTCCTGGGCCGCCGGCGAGAAACCCCGGGTGGCCACGTATTCAATCACGCTGTCGGGATGGGTGTAGTAACGCTCGAGGAGGCGCTCCACAAGCTGGCGTTTGCCCGCGATGTCGTCGATGGCGAGGTGCGCTTCGAGGTGGTGCAGGTCGTGTTTGTCGAGTTGGCGGACCCGACGGAAGAGGGACTCCACGTCGCCGTGGCTGCCCAGGCCGTCGACGATGCGCCGGATCGCCTTCGCCCCCGCCGGCACCAGTTTCACCTTGGTGAGATCGGTGAAGAACAGCCGATGGTTGAGATCGACGATGTACTCCACCTCTTCTTCGGGAAGTTCCAGCTTCTTGCCGAGGAACCGCACCGTAAGGCCCGATCGGCTGTTCTGGGCCAGTTCCTCGGCGATCCGAAAGGCGGCCCGGGTCATCCCTTCCAAGGCCATGATGAGGTTGGACTCGTGTCGCATCCCAATCCCTATACCGCTGCCGCCGGAGCCTCCTGCGAATGAAAATGAAGAGGATCATTATAGTACACGTCGGAAACCCGGACAAGACCCCGTCGGCCCGCGCCGGAAGGTAAGCCGAAGGGGATGCATGCGCAGCGAGCCAGGCCGACCATGGACCGCGGCCGTTCCGCCGCCGACATCCGCCCCCACCCCTCGCAAGACTGCGAGGACTGCGCTCGACA
>CAYVOE010000320.1:2388-6230 GCA_964452795.1 uncultured Nitrospiraceae bacterium | reverse complement strand
GGCTTCCTTGCCGGGTGGGCCCCATCGTGACAAGTACAACTGGACCTTCGTCGTAAACGGCCGCGCCATCTTCGTCAAAGGCGCGAACTGGTGCACCATGGATCCGTTGATGGACTTCTCGCGGGAACGGTACGACCGACTCCTGACCCTGGCGGCGGCGCAGCACGTACAGATGCTGCGCGCCTGGGGCAGCGGCATGCCGGAAACCGACGACTTCTACGACCTGTGCGACCGCAAGGGAATCATGGTGCTGCAGGAATGGCCCACCGCATGGAACAGCCACAAAGAGGGGTGGCAACCCTACGCAATCCTCGAGGAGACGGTGCGGCTCAACACGCTTCGGCTGCGCAACCATCCTTCCCTGGTGATGTGGGGCGGCGGAAACGAATCGGGCGAACCCTTTGGTCCGGCCATCGACATGATGGGACGTTATAGCGTCGAGCTGGACGGTACCCGCGCTTTTCACCGGGGCGAACCCTGGGGAGGCAGTCGCCACGACTACGCCTGCTGGTGGGGCAAGGCGCCCCTCGACAACAATCTGAGCCTGACCTCCGACTTCCTGGGTGAGTTCGGCATTGCGTCCATGCCGGTGCTTGAATCGGTGCTGCGCTATCTCCCCGACGACGAGAAGCACCTGTGGCCCGCACCCGAAGACGGCAGCTTCGACCATCATACCCCCGTATTCAATAAGATGGAGGACGTCGCGCGACTCAAGCAATACTCCGGTTACTTCAGTTCAGGCGACTCGCTTGAAGAGTTCGTCCTGGGGTCACAGTTCGCGCAGGCTACCGGCGTGCGTCACGCCCTTGAGCTGGCCCGCACCCGCCGGCCCGAGTGCACCGGCGCCCTGTACTACAAGCTCAACGACAATTATCCCGCTGCGTCGTGGGCCACTGTGGACTGGTACGGCGCTCCCAAGGCCGGGTACTACTTCATCCAGGACGCATTCGAGCCGCTCCATGCGTGCGTGCTCTTTGACACCTTCGACGTGGCCGGCAAGGACGTTTCGCTACCGGTCTATCTTCTCGACGACGCCGGCGCTATTGAGGGAGCGTCGTGGAAGGTTCAAGTGCGAGCCTACGATGCCGCGCTGACGGAGATTGCACAGAACGAGTACACCGGCCAAGGGACCTCGGGCCCCGTCACTCACCTGGGCGAGTTCAGCCTGAGCTCCGCCCAGACGCAGTCGGTCCCGCTGCTGCTTGTTGTCGAGGTGTGGAAGGCCGGCGTCAAGGTAAACCGGACGTTCTACTGGCTGAATTTCGAAGCCGAACCGGGATGCCTCTTCTCGCTGCCCCCGACCACGCTCGAGATTCGTGCACAGGCGCCCGGCACGGTGACCGTCACCAATGCCGGCACCCTGCCCGCCGTGGGGGTGCTTGTCGAGAAGCCCGGCGAGGCCGATACGTTCTACGCCTCCGACGGTTACCTGTGGCTGGACCCCGGGGAAAGCGCCACCGTTGAAGTCAATCGCACCGATGGCGTGTCAGCGTGCGCGTTGAATGTGCCGGACGTCCCGATAACCGGGCATTCCGCCAGTCTGACTCCGGGATCGGCCTCTGTGCAGTAACTTGCGCTTTGTCGCCGTTGTCCCAGCAGTAAGTCGCCTGGCACATCCTGGCTTCGGTGGAGGAGTGAACGGAAATGAATGCGCTTGTCGTCGCCCTGCTCCTGATTGAGAACGATTTCGTTCGCGCCGAGCTCGATCCCCAAACCGGCGCCCTGGTGTCTCTATCGAATCCCGAGACCGGCTGGTCCATTCAAGGACGACCCGAGCTTGCCCAGTCCTTCGTGCTCAACGTACCGCTGCCGGATCGGCTCTACCACCGGGTGGAGGGACGAAAGCAAAAGGCCCCCCGGGTGCGGCGCATGGATGACGCCATCGAACTGGTCTGGGATCGACTGGACACCGAACACGCAGGCACCCTCGACATCCGCGTTACCGCGACGATCTCGGCTGAAGCCACAGGCCTTGGCTTCCGGATGAAAATTGAGAACGAGTCGCCCTATGTCGTCGAATCGGCCGCGTATCCCTACATCGGAGACCTTACAAGGCCGGACGAGGGACCTCTCACCCGTGCCGACGCCTTTCACAACGGCCTCAACACCACCTCCCTCTATCCAACCTTCCGCAACGAGCGCGGATACTGGGGCACGGCGTTCCCCATACAGATGACACCCGCACCCGAGGCTCCCTTCCTGTTGGTGATGGGGGAGAAGGAGGGCCTTTACACCGGGTGCCACGACGAGTCGGCCTGGGAACGGGTCGAATTCACCTTTCAACTGAAGCCGGGCTATTCCAAGCCGGGGTTCGTGCCCGCCGGGGCCGAGATCGGCGGACAGCCCGTGCACATCGAGTTCTTCGCCGGCCACTTGCCCTTCGTCCAACCCGGCGAGACGCGCGACCTGTCGCCCATCATCCTCGCTCCTTATGCCGGTTCCTGGCACAAGGGCGCCGATGTGTACGGTGCGTGGCGCAAGACCTGGCTGCGGCGTCCCGCGGCGCCGGACTGGCTGAACAAGGTCCATTCCTGGCAGATGATCCAGATGAACTCCTGGGGCGATACGCTGCTGTTCCCTTACGAGGACCTCGTCAAGCGCGGAGAGGAATGCGCGCGCCACGGCGTCGGTGCCATCCAGCTCATCGGTTGGACCCTTTCCGGACAGGACGGGCGCCTTCCCATCCACGATACCGATCCTCGTCTCGGCACACGCGAGGATTTCCGCCGGGCCGTGGAGCAGGTCCAGGCCATGGGCGTCAAAGTGGTCCTCTACCAGAAATACACCTGCGCCGACGTGGGCACCGACCGCTACCGCGACCAGCTTCACCGATACGTCAGTCGCGACATCTTCGGCAACCGCCACGGCCACGGCGGGTGGCAGTACGACACGCCCGCCCACCTCGCCGGCATCAACACCCGGCCCCTGGACTGGATGTGCATGAATTGCGCCGACTGGCGCAGGCATGCCATCGAAGAGATTCGTCGCACCCTCGAGTTCAAGCCCGCAGGGGTGTTCCTCGACGAGTGCCAGTGGCACGGTGCCAATGCCTTCTACTGTTTCGACTCTTCACACGGACACCGCGTTCCGGCGTACAACTTCGCGGGCGATGCCCTCTTCGAGGCCGAGATGCGGGAACTCTTCCGCCGGGAAGCGCCGGACATCGTGCTGGGCGGGGAGGGGTGTTACGATCTCCAGCTTCGCGCCTATGACCTGGTCTATGCGAGAGTGGGGGAGGGGCACATCCCGGTGATGCGCTACCTCGATCCCTTCCTGCCCATGATGAACTGGGTCTACGGCTACGATGACCGCGAGGCCCTCAACCTGTGCCTTCTCTACCGCTACATCATCAGCTACGAACCACGCAACTTCCGCGGACGGCTCGAAGAGTTCCCGCTGACCCTCGAGTACGGGAAGAAGATTGACGCCCTCCGCAAACGTTACAGCGCGTACCTGTGGGATGCCGAGTTCCGCGACACCCTCGGGGCCTCCGTAAGCGTCGACGGTCAGCCCCGTCGCCTCTACTCCGTCTTTCGACACGCCGAATCCGGGAAACGGGCCCTGGCGATCGCCAACCACAACGAGACGATCCCTATCGAAGCCGTCGCGACGTTTGACCCGCCGGCCGGTCCCCTCCGACGCGTGTCCCCCGAGGAACCCGATCCCGTCCCGGCTCAAGATCCGCTCCAAATACCTTCCCGTTCCGTGGTGGTGCTTCTCGAGCCGTAGACGGGCCCGATCATGCCTCGAAGAGGCGGATCGCGTGGCGCCCTCGGCGGGAAAGGAGCCATGCGTTGACGCCGTGCCAAAGCGATCAGTCAGGGCGGTCCAGGCCCAAACCG
>CAYVOE010000320.1:0-2378 GCA_964452795.1 uncultured Nitrospiraceae bacterium | reverse complement strand
TCCTCGAACAAATGGCGAGCCGTGAGGATCTGGAGCGCTTCTACGGCGCGCTCGGTAGCGTCGCCCGGACGAATTCGACCGAATTCCCGAGTTCCCGCAGGATCTCCCTCCAGTAGGCCAGCATCGGGATCGCGTGTCTGCCTCAGTCCTCGAACAGGTCCCGAACCTCCGTCAACGCCTCCTCCCGTTCCCTCGTGGCAATCCACTCTCAGGCCTTCAACATCGGCTCCCGTTGGATGGGCGCCGCATGGTCATTTCATCGACACAGGAATAGGTCCTGTACGGTTCGTGAGAGGGATGCGAAGAGCGCAATCATCGCGAGCATCGCAACCGCAATCCACAGTTACGGGGCTCACCCCGGCTCGCCCTCGCCCTGTCGCGCGCGCTCCGCATCGAGTTGCTCGGGTGTAGCGAAGGGCCAGTACTCCTGAAGCGCCCTGCGCTCGGTTGCCTCCCGTTCCCGGTATTTCTTTGAGATCACGCGCAGAAGGAACCGGAACGGGCCTCTTCTCGTCATGGAATCCGGCCAGACGTACTCTAGATCGGATTGGAGGAAGAGCAGGCATCGGTCGAGGAGCGGAAGGGTCTCCGGGAAGGACTTCTCGTGGACGTAGCTGGCGCCGACCAGCTCGTCATACACCCCGTCCAGCTCCAACCACAGATTCCATATGAACCGATCCGTGTACCCGCCTCGGGGTTCGAGCGCCACGACGGCTTCGTCGAGCTCCGTCCGGAACTCCTTCGTCGTGGTCCGGCCCTGCCGGAACCGCTCGACCACCGGCCTCACTCTATCTCGTGCTTCCCGGTCGACTGCCATCCTGAAACTCCATTCCGTGGAAGCGAATAGCTCGATCCGCGATCCCTTTCGCCCTTTCCGCCTTCCGGCTCCGCCGTCGTCGAGCCGGCCGCCGGTAGGATTATCTCCCCTTCGTGCATGCCTTGGGAAGCGCCGCTGCTGCCTGTTGACGGCTCATGGCGGATCCCCTTCCCATTCAGGGCGCGAGTCCTGCTCGCAATCGATGGAACATCGTTCCTTCCATCCCTCGGGGGTTTGTTCCCATGCCGTCAGGCGTCCTTGATCATCTCGGGTTATTATGCTCAGCGCGCCGTCGATCTCCACGCACCGCGCCTCCACCGGTCTTTCCGGGAGCGGAAGCTTGATCGGCTTCGTCGTGTCGAAGGCAGGGGCGTCGGCCGGCGCGGACGCTACGAGGGACCTCACGATAAGGGTGGTCAGGGGCGTCAAGAAGAGACTGGACTCCCGGGGGGCGTACCACAACACGCGTCCGTTTGAACAGCCTACCCAATGCTCGCGCACGGCGTATGGAACGGCGTCCAGGTAGCTCACGCGTATCGGCGATGGGTCGTTCTCGTCCGCGGTCTGCAGGAGGAATAACCGCATCTCGCGTCGATCGAGTGAACACCCGAGTACTCCGTACGGCGGGACCTCCCCTATCAACAAGTTGATCCAGTCGTCAAATGAAAGCCTCTCCACCAGCTCAAAGGGTTCGAGCCGTACGACTCTTACGTACCACCGAGTGTCCAAGCGTTCGGGGGAGTTCTGGAACTGCAGCTCCGGCACCACAAGAAGATTCTGGTCCACCAGATATGTCTTGGGTATCGCAAAGGCCTCACCGCGATCCGGGGTGTCCGCGGCGACGATTTCCTCCCCTGTGCTCAGGGACCGCAACGAGTACCGGAGGCCTCCCTCTTCACGTGTTGCCACGGAAAGGTACTGCAACGAACCTGAGCGAGCCAGTATTCGGAATACGTCCGAGAAGGGGTCCCGGGTCTTGACTCCGTCCAACGGTGCTGGCTTTCCGCTGTCAAACATCAGAAACCGGTACCGGCCACCCTCGTACGCCAATTCCAGGACAAACCTGGATGAGGTCGAACCGTCCACCACACGCGCCATCAGGGGCGCTCTCACGGATACGGGTACGCGGTTCGCCTCACAACGCGAAAAATCGATGACCTGAAGATCCAGGTTCGGCCCGTTCGCCGTTGCCCGGAGGAGCATGTGGTCGGACAGCCATGCGTGATACGGCCGGAATGGAATGGGCTCGCTGCACGCGCCCGCGAGGAGCACAAGGACCGACGCCATTGCGACTCGCTATCCCCGCGGTGTAACAAGAAAGCGAATATTCACCGAGAGCCCTCCGACAACCCGGTCGCCTCCCGCACTTCCGGAGCCGACCACACGTGCCTCCCCTGCATTCCTTGTCAGTCCCCGCTCGCGGTCGCTGCCGCTACAAGGTCCTCGTAATCGAGCGACGGCGGAAGGACCGGAGCCTCCGGCGCCGCCCGACGAGCCGCTTCGTTCGCGGCGTGGACCCGACCGTCCTTTACCCAGAATGCCTCTCCCATACCGCCGACGA
>CAYVOE010000319.1:0-6254 GCA_964452795.1 uncultured Nitrospiraceae bacterium | reverse complement strand
TATGAGATCGCTCCTCGCAATGACGGGTCGGGGCATGCCTCACAGCCCCATCCAGTGCCGTCCTCATAGCCCTGTGGCGGGCAGGTCAACCCCGCACGAGCCCGTCGTACGCAGTCCCCCGCCAAACGACAGTCGCCTACCGGCGAATCTGCCCCGCGCTTGGGGGAGGGCTGTTGGACTTCCCCGGCGGTTCGTGTACACTTGGGCGCTCGCCGGGCTGCGGCACATGTGGTAGGATATGCGTTCGGCCGACGCAAGGGGTGGCCCCTCACCGGGGTCGGCCGCCACAGTCGACAATCTTGGGCTTTCAGGGGTATTCATGTATTTCAAGCAACTCGAGCTTACGGGCTTTAAGTCCTTTGCCGACCGGACGGTCCTGCAACTCGAACCCGGCATCACCGCCATCGTCGGGCCCAACGGGTGCGGCAAATCCAACATCCTCGACGCCATCCGCTGGGTGCTGGGCGAGCAGAGCGCCAAGGAGCTGCGGGGCTCCCACATGCAGGACGTCATCTTCAGCGGGAGCGAGACGCGCCACCCCACGGGCATGGCCGAGGTCTCCATCACCTTCGACAACGCCGACGGACGGCTCCCCGTGGACTTCTCGGAGGTCCAGGTGACCCGCCGCGTCTACCGGTCGGGCGAGAGCGAGTACCTCATCAACAAGGCCCCCTGCCGCCTCCGCGACATCCACGAGATGTTCATGGACACCGGCATCGGCACCTCCGCCTACTCCATGGTGAGCCAGGGCAAGATGGACCTGGTCCTCAGCTCCAAGCCCGACGACCGGCGCTACCTCTTCGAAGAGGCGGCGGGCATCATCAAGTACAAGTCGCGCAAGAAGGTGGCCATGCGCAAGCTCGAGTCGGCGGACCAGAACCTGCTCCGCCTGGGCGACATCGTGGCCGAAGTGGAGCGCCAGATGCGCTCCCTCAAGCGCCAGGTCAATGCCGCCATCCGTTACCGCGAGTTGTCGGACCAGTTGCGCGACCTCGAGATCCGCGCCGCCTTTCTCAAGTACACCACCCTGACGGCGCGGGTCGCGGAACTCAAGACGAAGTTTCACGACGCCGGCCAACGCTTCGAGAAGCTCAACACCGAAACGTCCCGGCTCGAGGCCCGTTACGAGGAGCTGGGCCTCCAGCGCCTCGAGGTGGACCGGGTCCTCACGGCCCGGCGCGAGAGCGTCCACAACGTCAGCACCGAGATGGAGAAGCTCGAGCGCCAGTTGGCCCTGCTGCGCCAGCAGGTTGAATTCTCGAAAGAGCAGCAGCAACAGGCCCTGCGCGAGCACGAGAGCTATAAAGAACGGGCCGCAAACCTCGAAAACCAGATCGTCGAGACCCGCGAACGGGGCACAGGGGTGCAGTCCGAGGCCGAGAAGGTCCGGGAAGCCCTCACCGAAAAGGAAGTCGAGCACCTGCGCCGGACGGACCGGCTCGCCGAGGCCGAGTCGCGCCTCGAAGCCTTGCGCGCCCAGGCCGTCGAGCGCGTCAACACCCGGGCCCGGGCCCAGACCGAGGTCGAGACCCTCGGCGTCAGCATCAGCAACATCGACGGCCAGCTCCAGGCGATCTACGAGCGCCTCGAGGGCGAGAACAGCCGCCGCGACGGCCTGCTGGCGCGCCACGGCGAGCTCCAGACCCAGGAGGCGGAGAAACAGCGGGCCCTCGAGGAGGTCCAGGGCAAGCGGACCCAAGGCATCGAGGACCAGGCCGAGAAAATGCGGCGCCTCAAGGTGGTGAACGAGCACTGGCAGAACGCCCGCGAGCTCAAGAGCAGCTCCGAGGCGCGGCTGAAGAGCCTGCGCGAGCTCCGCGACGCCTACGAAGGCTTCGCCTACGGCGTGCGGGCGGTGATGCAGGCCAAGAAGAACCAGCTCGCCGAGGTGCCGGGAATCATCGGTCCCGCGGGCGACCTCATCTCCACCGAAAAGACCTACGAACGGGCCATCGAAGCGGCCCTCGGCGGCAGCATCAACAACATCGTCGTCGAAACCGCCGAAGACGCCAAGGCCGCCATCAACTTCCTCAAGCGCAACCAGGCCGGCCGGGTCACCTTCCTGCCGCTGGACACCCTGCGCGGCGGCGGGCGCGACGACAGCCGCACCCTGCGGGGACCGGGCGTCGTGGGTCCGGCCATCGACGTAGTCCAGTTCGACGGCCACCTCCGCAAAGCCGTCGAATACCTCCTTCACAGCACCGTCATCGTCGAAACCCTCGACGACGCCATCCGTCTTACCCGCGAGAACCGGTATTGCCCGCGCCTGGTCACCCTCGACGGCGAGGTGGTGTCGTCGGCGGGCGCCGTGACGGGCGGGCGCACCAAGAACGAGAGCCGGGGCATGCTGGGCCGCAGCGCCGAGATCGCCGAGCTCGAGGAGAAGGTGGCCAAGGCCGAGGCCGAGGTCGCCCGCCTGGCCGAGCAGGGGCAGAAGCTGAATCACGAGATCCAGCGGCTGATTCAGGAAGTGCAGGATCTCGAGAAGGCCGAAAACGGCTTGAAGCGTGAACTTTCCGAATTGGGCGTCCAGATCGCGCGCCACGCCGCCGACCTCGAGAACCTCTCCGGCTCGACCGCCGCCCTCACCCACCAGCGCGACGAACTCTCGACCCGGCGCGCGGAGCTCGAATCGCGCCGCGCCGAAGCCCTTGCCCGGGCCGACAGCCTCGAAGTGGACGACGAGGCCCTCCAGCGCGCCACTGCCGAGGCTCAGGAAGAGGCGGCTCGGGCCCGCCAGGAATTGTCGGTCTGCGCCGGCGAGCTCACCGAGTTGCGCGTGGCCATGGCGGCCCTCGCCCAGCAGATCGAGCAGTCCGGCCGCGACGCCGAGCGCGAATCCCGGGAGCACGCCGAGGCCCTGCGCGAGGCCGAACGCCGCCTCGAGGTCCACGCCCAGCTCGAGGAACAGCAGGCCCGCCTCAAGGAAGAGATCGCGCTTCAGCTCGAGCGGTCCAAGGCCCTCAACGAGACCAAGGGCGAGGCGGCGGAAAAGGTCGTCGAGGCCGAAAACCAGCGCAATGCCCTGCTCGACGAGACGGAAAAACTCGAAAAGCGCCTGCGGGAACTGCGCGAACTCACCCGGAACGCCCAGTCGGAGGTGCACCAGCTCGAGATGTCGCTGCGCCACGACGAGGACAGCATCGCCTTCTTCCAGGAGCTGATACAGACCGAGTACCACATCGAGCTGTCGTCGCTCACGGCGGAGCAGGTCGGCACCGACGAGCATCCCGACGACGTGCGCGAGAAGATGGTCGAAGACCTGCGCAAGCAGATCCAGCGCATGGGTCCCGTCAACCTCACCGCCATCGAGGAGTACGACGAGCTCGAGAAGCGCCACGAATTCCTCGTTGCCCAGTCCAACGACCTGCAGCAGGCCCGCCAGACCCTGCTCGACGTTATCGCCCGCAGCGACAAGAAAATCCGCGAGATGTTCATGGAGACTTTCAACGCCGTGGCCGAGAACTTCCGGCGCTTCTTCCGGACCCTGTTCAACGGCGGCCAGGCGCGGGTCTATCTCCTGAACGAAGACGATCCCTTGGAGAGCGGCATCGAGATCGAAGCCCGGCCCCCCGGAAAGAAGCCGCAGAGCATCTCGCTCCTGTCCGGCGGCGAGAGCGCCCTCACCGCCGTGGCCCTGCTCTTCGCCATCTTCAAGGCCAAACCGAGCCCCTTCTGCGTGCTCGACGAGGTGGACGCCCCCCTCGACGACGCCAACATCGGCCGGTTCCTGGGCCTCTTGAAGGAATTCGCCAGCGAGAGCCAGTTCGTCGTCATCACCCACAGCAAGCAGACCATGGCCCGGGCCGACGTGCTCTACGGGGTCACCCAGCAGGAACGGGGCATCTCTCAGCTTGTGGGCGTCCGCATCTCGGACGCCAACGAACCCGCCGCCTGACGCGGAAAACGCAACGGGCGCCGGCCTTCAGAAAGCCGGCGCCCTTTTTTCTGTTCTGTGCGCCCGGCGTATGGCGCGTTCACTCGAAAATGCAGGTCTCTTGCAGGCCGGACACGAGGGATGGCAAGGGCGTCCCTCGCGGAGTGGACATAACCCCCGCGACTTTGCTCTCATATCCCCGGGCAAGGCGCGGGCCGGGGTGGGTCGTTTCCTGCCGTCCTCGCACGTCGCCCTACGCCCGACCGATTCACTGCACCAAGGGAGAACCGTAAACGAAACCATGGCATGCGGCGGCGTGGAGCTGCCGCGCGATCTCGGAGGTGCCGCCGTGAAAGCGTTGACCCTGGCACTGGTCCTGCTGGCGCCGATCATGAGTGCGCCGGCCGTTCCGCCCTATCCGGAAAACCCCTTCGTCATCGAACTGGACATCCCGGCGCCTACCGACAGCGGGGGCAGCCTCATCTGCGCCGACCTCGACAACGACGGGGCCCTGGACTACCTCGTGACGGTGCCCGGGCACGTGGCCGCCTACGGCCACGACGGCAAGAAGCTGTGGATTCACCAGACGAACGTCTGCGTGGGCGGGTCCTCGGAGCGGGAGGGCCTTCCCGGGCACCACGGACCCGGCGTGCAGGCCGCCGACATCGACGGAGACGGCGCCACCGAAGTCCTTTACCTCACCAAGGACAGCGTGCTGCACGTCGTGAACGGGAAATCCGGCGAGGAGAAGTGGAGCGCGAAGCCGCCGGTACCCGACGGCGCCGAGGGCTGGGAGCACGCGGTGGTCGTCAACCTCCGGGGCGCGGGCGATCGGGACATCCTGCTTCAGGCCACCAACGCCGACGGCTACCGTATGGGCCGCTACCTGGCCGCCTACGACCTTGCCCGGCTCCAGGCGGGGGACTTGGAACCCCTCTGGCGGACCGACGATTTCGTGTCCTGCGCCCACAACGGGGCCCGCGCGGCCGACCTCGACGGCGACGGCCGGGACGAGATCCTCGGCGCGACCATCCTTAGCCCGGACGGCAAAGTGCTCTGCGCCCTTCCCGTGGAGGGCCACATCGACTCGGTCTTCGTGGCCGACGTCCGCCCCGACCTGCCCGGGCTCGAGGTGGTCGCCCTGGAAGAAGGGGGCAACAGCGTCTTCCTCTGCAACGTGTCCGGCCTCATCTGGGAGACGAACTACCAGCGCTGGGAGCCGCAGAACGCCGCCGTCGGCGAATTCGACCCGACGCGGCCGGGGCTCGAGATCTGGTGCCGCAGCCGCTTCAACACGCACCAGAAGCCTTTCGTGTTCGACGCGCAGGGGGAGCTCATCACCCAGTACGAATTGGACGCCGTGGCGCCCGACGGCTGGACCGACGCGGGCGTCGAGGTCATCTGGACCATCGACTGGACAGGCGAAGGCAAGCGTCTGGCTGCGGCCAAGGAGCGTCACACGGAGGGCGACGTAGCGGTCTTCGATCCCATGGACGGCCGCTTCGTGCACCGCATCGACGAAAAGGCGGACCGGCTCTACGTGGCGGACGTGGCCGGCGACGCGCGCGAGGAGATCGTAGTGCTGAACGGGAACAGCCTGCGCGTATACGCCGCCGAGGGCGACGGGGCCAATCCCGATGCGCCGTCCCCCTGGACCCGGCTCGACTACCGCCGCAGCAAGACCACCTGGAATTACTACAGTCCCTGAACGAGGCAGATCCGGGCCCGTCGCGTGCATCTCGGCTGAAACGATGGAATGAAGCCGTCGGCAACTGGACTCGCGCCTACCCCGAAGATGGCGGCTCAGCCTTCTCCGCAATGGGAACCGCGATCTCCAGCCGGCGCGGAGACGGGAGGACTGCGCCCAACGGGCCCATGTGAGATGGCCCTACCCGCCACAGGACTGGGAGGACTGCGCTCCACGGCTCATGAGCCATGCCCCCGTCACAGGACTACGAGGGTTGCGTTCAAAGAGGCGGTGAGCCTACGCCTACCCGTCATTGCGAGGAGCGGCCCCCTGTGCAAACTCATGCGAGAGGCGGGTTTGCGTCGTGTCGGCCCAGGTCGTCTGTGGGCGCTCAGACAGAGCGACGCGGCAATCTCACCGGTGGTATGACTTCGCACACGTG
Source organism: uncultured Nitrospiraceae bacterium (assembly GCA_964452795.1). Classification (GTDB taxonomy): domain Bacteria; phylum Hydrogenedentota; class Hydrogenedentia; order Hydrogenedentales; family SLHB01; genus CAYVOE01. The sequence goes on along the minus strand of CAYVOE010000319.1, from coordinate 248 downwards.
GACTTCTGGCTCAGGTGAGATTGCCGCGTCGCTCCTGCCTGGGTACACATCGAAGGCACGGGCGCAACCACAGGCTGTTGCTCCGTTTGCCTGTACTCCCACAGGAGTTCGCTCCTCGCAATGACGGGTAGGGGTAGAGCTCATGAGAGCATCGAGCGCAGTCCTCGTAGTCCTGCGGCGGGAGGGGTGGGTGTCGATGCCGGAACGGCTGCGGTCCATTGCTGACCTGAAGCGCTACGTATGGATCC